>PIVZ01000389.1 GCA_003354045.1 bacterium | reverse complement strand
GTATGGCGCGCCGCCAACTGGCTGGAGCGCGAAGTGTACGATTTGCTCGGCGTGGATTTCGCGGGGCACAGCGACCTCAGGCGCATCCTCCTTCCCGAGGATTGGGAAGGGCATCCGCTGCGCAAAGATTATGTGGAGCCGGCCGAGTACCACGGCATCTCCACTTCCCGGGAAAGCATGCTCGACATCCCGGATAGGCGATAGACATGTCGCTCGAGCTGGAATTCGAAGACGGCAGAGAGGGTTTCGCCACCGAAGAGATGACCCTCAACATGGGGCCGCAGCACCCGAGCACCCATGGCGTACTGCGCTTCATAGTGAAGGCCGACGGCGAGGTTATGCGGCGGGCGACCCCGGACGTTGGCTATCTGCATCGCTCGATAGAGAAGATCGCCGAGAAAGTCGGCTGGCGGGGCTTCATGCCCTACACCGACAGGGTCGATTACGTCGCGGCCATGACCACCAATCAAGCCTGGGCGATGTGCGCGGAGACGCTCGCGGAAATCGAGGTGCCGCGGCGGGCTGAGTACTGTCGCGTGATCGCTGCCGAACTCGGCCGCATCTGCTCCCATCTGCTGGCCTTCGGCGCCACCGGCATGGACATCGGGGCGATCACGCCGTTTACGCACGCGATTCGCGAGCGCGAGATGATCAACGATCTGCTCGAGGAGCTGTGCGGCGCGCGCCTCACGTTCAACTACATGCGCATCGGCGGCGTGGCCTGGGACTTACCGCCCGGCTACGAGAAGAGAATAGTGACCTACCTCGACCGCTTCGTGCCGCTCATCGACGAGTTCGACGACCTGCTCTCCTACAACAAGATCTACATAGAGCGTCTGGCCAGCATCGCAGCGGTACCACGCGAGATGGCGATCGACTACAACCTGGTCGGCCCCAACCTGCGCGCCAGCGGCGTGGACTACGATCTCAGAAGGGACCGCCCGTACAGTGTCTATCCGGACTTCGAGTTCGACGTGCCGGTGGGACGTGGTGCCCAGGGCGCGGTCGGCGACTGCTGGGACCGCTACATACTGCGGCTCCACGAGATGCGCGAGTCGGCCAAGATCCTGCGCCAGGCCTGCGAGAACATTCCCGAGGGCCCCGTGCTTGCCAAGGTCCCGCGAACCTTCAAACCACCGGCGGGTGATGCCCACATACGTGTGGAGACGCCGCGCGGAGACCAGAGCTGGTACGTGGTCAGCGACGGCAGCGACCTTCCCTACCGAGTCCACGTCCGCACCGGATCGTTCTCGGCGATGTCGATCATCGAGGAGCTGAGCCGCGGGCTGATGATCGCCGACCTGGTGGCGCTCATTGCCACCCTGGACGTGGTCGCACCGGAGGTGGACCGCTGATGCAGGCGCTGCTCGATCAGATGGCCGCTTCGGTCGAATGGATGCCGCTGGAAGTCGTATATCTGCTCGGCATGCTCGTCTTCGGCGCCATCGTCGTCTTCGGCTTCGTGTTGCTGACGGCCGGTATCACCAGCTGGGTGGAGCGCCGTGTGTGGGCGCGCATTCAGTCGCGCATCGGTCCCAACCGAGTCGGCCCGGGCGGATTCCTGCAATGGCTGGCCGACGGGCTGAAGAGCTTGCTCAAGGAAGACATCATCCCCGAGGCGGCCGACAAGCCGCTATTCCGCTTCGCACCATACGTGGTGGTGGCGGGCTTCGTTGGCGCTTTCGTCGCGATCCCCTTCGGCAGTCGGTTGATCATTGCCGACCTGAACATCGGTATTCTCTACATAACCGCCATCACCTCTCTGGTCGTCGTCGGCATTCTCATGGCTGGATGGGCGTCAAACAACAGATGGTCGATGCTCGGAGGCATCCGCTCGGCCACTCAGATCATCAGCTACGAGATTCCCGTGGGGTTGGCGATCTTCCCGCCGGTGTTGCTCTCCGGGACCCTTTCCATGCAGGGCATCATCGCCGAGCAGGGCTGGGCGCCACACACCTGGCACATGTTCCACAGCCCCTTCATCTTCGTCTCCTTCTTGATGTTCTTCGTGGGCGCACTTGCCGAGGGCAACCGCACACCCTTCGACATGCCCGAGGCCGAATCCGAGCTGGTTGCGGGGTTTGCCACCGAGTACAGCGGCATGCGCTCGCTGCTCTTCTTCCTGGCCGAGTGGGGCAATCTCTATGTGATAGGCGCGTTGGTGACCACGCTGTTCATGGGCGGCTGGCAGGTGCCGCACTTCACCGACAGCGTCGTCGTGCTGACCATCGCACAGTTCTTGACGTTCTTCCTCAAGGCATACTTCTGGGTCTTCGTGGCCATGTGGGTGCGCGCGACGCTTCCGCGGGTGCGCATGGACCAGCTCATGACGCTTTGCTGGAAATACATGGTGCCGATCAATCTGGTCAACGTGCTCGGCACCGCGGTCGTAATGGTGCTCGTGCCCGAGGGCCTCATCGCCATGCGCTTTGCGATGGTCGGTGTGCTCGGGCTGATACTCCTGCAATTCGCGCGACGCGTCCGCTTTCACCTGAGACGAGCCAGAGGGCTGGGTTACGAAGGTGCCTGAGGTGACGACCTACGTGGGTAACATCGTCGCGGCTGCGACCTCGATATTCGAGGGGATGTCGATCACCTTCTCGCACTTCTTCCGCACGCCCTACACCGTCCAGTACCCGGACCGTATGCCGATCCGGGTGCAGGACACGCTGCCTTACCGCTACCGCGGTTTGCTCGAGGTGGATCTCGAGATCTGCACCGGCTGTCTGGCCTGCCTGCGCGCCTGCCCGATAGACTGCATCCGCATCGATACGCACAAGGTCAAGGAGACCAAGCAGACCATCCTCGACCGCTTCGACATTGATCTGGCCAAGTGCATGTACTGCGGGTTGTGCTCGGAGCCGTGTCCTACCGGCTCGATCCATCACACGCGCGAGTTCGAGGGTGCGGACTATTCGCTTGAATCGCTGGTTCACAGGTTCGTCAAGGAGCCGACGCCGACTTACAAGCCAAAGAAGACGGGGGAGGACGATCCGGTGATCGCGCCCATTCTCGAACGCGGCAAGCGCTACGTTGGCGAGTTTGCCACCGCGCCGAAGGCCGCACCCGCAAAGAAGGTTGCGCCGGCCAAGAAGACCGGGCCGCCAGATAAGGCCGTGGCGGCCCCGAAAGCTGCGTCGGTGGATAAGGGTACGGCCGATGCAAAGGCTGCGCCGGCGGCGCGCGCCGCTCCGGCTAAGAGCGCTGCCGTGCCGGAGAAACCCGAAACGGTGACTGAGAGCTCGGCCGAAGGGGAGAAGGAATAGAGATGGAGGGAATGTCGGCTTCGGTGCTGGTGTTCTATCTGCTGGCCGCGCTTGCGGTCGGCGGCGGCGCGGGGGTGGCCTTCACCAGGCACATCGTCTACTCGGCGCTCTCCCTGATGGTCTCTTTTCTCGGCGTGGCGGGTCTTTACGTCATGCTCGGGGCCGATTTCGTGGCCGGCGTGCAGGTGCTGGTCTACGTGGGTGGAGTGGTCGTGCTGGTGCTGTTTGCTGTCATGCTCACGCAGGGCATTCGCGACGTGCGGGTGTCCAACAGGAGCGTCGGCGGTTGGGCCGGGCTCGCGATCGCGGCCGGCATCTTCGCCGTCATGGCCAGAGCCATCACTGCCGCCGACTGGGGCTCGACGGAACCGGCGCTCGAGGCCTCATCCACGCACGGCATCGGCAACGCATTGCTAGGAGAATACATTTTACCGTTCGAGGTGGCCTCGCTGGTTCTCCTCGTGGTGCTGGTGGGAGCCGTGGTGCTCACACGCAAGGAAGTAATCGAGTAGACGCCTACGGGCGTAAAGGAGGGTGCACGGGCCGCAGGCCCCGTAGCTGGCAATCATGATGGGTGAGATCGGGCTTCAACACTACCTCATAGTGGGGCTCATGTTGTTCTGCCTCGGGCTTTACTGCGTGCTCACACGCCGCAATGCCATCGGCATCTTGATGGGCGTCGAGCTCATCTTGAATGCGGCAAACGTCAACTACGTGGCGTTCTCTCGTTACTCGGCCGGCGGCTACGACGGCCAGGTGTTTTCCATATTCGTCATCATGCTGGCTGCGGCGGAGGCCGCCATCGGGCTGGCCATAATCCTCGGAATCTATCGCCGCTTCCACGCGATAGACGTATCCGAGATGACCACACTGAGGGGCTGAGGGACGGCGGTGGTCGAGCACGCAACAGCCGATATGGCCCTGACGGCCTCTCACTCGCTGCGCTGGATCGTGTTGCTGCCGGCCATTGGGGCCGCCATCAACCTGATCCTCGGGGCGCGTATGCAGCAGGCCTTCGGAAGGGCCAGCGTTGCCATAGTCGGAATCGGCGCCTCGCTGCTCAGCTTTGTCGTTGTTGTGGCCAACTTCCTCACGTTACGCGCGTTACCGCCCGAGGGTCGCTTTCTGTTCGATGACTGCTTCACGTGGATCGACATCGGTAATCTGAACGTCGCCGTGGCGTTCCAGTTCGACCCGCTCTCGGCGGTGATGGGCCTGGTGGTGACGGGGATTGGCAGCCTCATTCACATCTATTCTTACGGCTACATGGACGAGGAGCCGGCCCTGTGGCGCTTCTTTGGGCTGCTCAACCTCTTCATGTTCGCCATGCTCACGCTGGTGCTGGCCGACAACATGCTCTTGATGTTCGTCGGCTGGGAAGGCGTGGGGCTGTGCTCGTGGGCGCTGATCGGCTTCTGGCACCAGGATCACACCAACACTGCCGCCGGTAACAAGGCCTTCATCGTAAACCGTATCGGTGACTTCGGCTTCATCCTCGGCACCCTGCTGCTGTTCTGGACGCTGGCGGCCGGTGGCCACGCCACGCTGGTGTTTCGCGACCTTGCCGAGGTGGCCCACCATCTCGACGGCGCCACCCTGTGGGGCTTCTCCGTCGTCACCCTGGTCACACTCTTCCTGTTCGTGGGGGCGACCGGCAAGTCGGCGCAGATTCCGCTCTTCGTCTGGCTGCCCGACGCGATGGACGGTCCGACCCCGGTCTCGGAGATGATCCACG
>PIVZ01000388.1 GCA_003354045.1 bacterium | reverse complement strand
GACAGCTGGACTACCTTGGCGAGGCGTACCCCGGGCTCGTCGATTTCGAGCCGGTGCACGTCGTGGAGTGGAAGGGCGGTGAATCGTACACCCGAGACCAGAGTTGGGCTTAGCCGCGGGGCGAGCACGCCGTACAGCTTATGCGCGAGCTCCGCTCGCATCCCGCCGGCTGGCGCCAGCGTACTGCCGAGCTGGGCCGCGACATCCGCTCGCGTTTCTCCCAGCAGCGCGTCGCAGCCGATCTCATGGAGATCGTTGACCGACTCTTCTCGGCGAGAGGGGTTGGCTGATGCATCTGCCGCGCCACTTCCATTTCGTCTTCGGCCTCAAACCGCAAAACGAGCCCTTCCATCTATCTCACTACCTGAGCTTGGCCTCGTGCCTGGAGGTCAACCGCCCGGAGCGCTTGACCCTCTACTACCACTACGAGCCCTACGGCCGCTACTGGGAGCTGATCCGCGAGCGCATTGAACTCGTCCGGGTCGACCTCGCTCCCGAGGTCAGCAGCTTTCGATACGAGGACCCGCTGATCCGCGAGAAGTATGTCTACGCACATCACGCCGACTTCGTGCGAATCGATCAACTGATCGCTCACGGCGGCGTCTACGCGGACATCGACACGCTTTTTGTTCAGCCGATTCCAGATGCCCTTTTCGAGCATCCGGTCGTGATGGGGCTCGAGGCCCCCCTGTTCTGCGAGCGCACGCAAGAAATGCGGCAATCGGTCTGTAACGCGCTCATCATGGCCAGGCGCGGCGCGCCCTTCCTGGTCGATTTGCGGGCTCGTATGGAGAGTGCCCTCGACGGCAGCTGGAGCAACCACTCCTGCCAGCTGATCCACGAACTCGCCAGCGAGCAGCCCGCTGGCATTCACCTCGAAGAGCCGCGCTCGTTCTATCGCTTCATGTGGACAGTCGATGACTTCGCACTGCTCTTCGAGGGGCGTGAGCGAGATCTCGCCGGCATCTACAGTATTCACCTTTGGAGCCACCTCTGGTGGGAGTGGAGACGGAGGGACTTCTCGCGCTTTCACGCCGGCAAGATCAACGAGTCGCGGATCCGCCGGCTCGACACGACCTACAACCTGCTGGCACGTCCCTTCCTGCCCGCTGTGAATCGACGCTGGTGGCCCTTCGGCCGCTAGCCGCCGCTGGAGCCTTGCAGGCCCGGCGTGATCTCGAGGATATTGTGGCTGGAGGTTCCGGGCGCTGGTTCACGCCAGCTCGCGCAGCTCGCCGGTGCGGGGTGCCACGGGTTGCGCCCCCTCGGCCGCACCTACGATGTCGCGGAACTCCTGGCTCTTGGCGAGCATCTCTTCGTAGGTCCCCGTCGCAAGCAACTCACCTTCTTGTAGCAGGGCAATGCGGTCACAGCGGCTTATGGTGAGCGGTCGATGCGCGATCACGATCAGAGTCTTGGTGCCCTTCAACCCGGCGATCGCTTCGGCCACCTCGCGCTCGACTCTGTAATCCAGAGCGGCGGAAGCTTCGTCCAACAGCAAAACTTCAGGGTCGTAGTAGAGCGTTCGGGCGATCGCGAGGCGCTGGGTCTGGCCGCCGGACAAGCGAACACCGCTCCCGCCGATCACCGTATCCGCACCGGCAGGCAGGCCGGCGACGAAGTCGTCCAGTCGAACGGCACGTAGAACCTCGTGGACGCGATCATAGTCAATGTCGGCAGCCGGGACTCCGAAAGCGATGTTGCGGGCCACTGTGTCTTCGATCAAGTATACCGTTTGCGGAACGTAGCCGAGGATTTGATGCCAGCCGCCCATGGCGTCGGCGATATCGACGCCGTCAACCAGGACCTTGCCACTGCTGGGCGGGAGAAGTCCGAACAAAACATGCATGAGAGTGCTCTTGCCCGCACCGTTCTTACCAACAAGGGCCAGCGATTCGCCGCGCCGGATTTGGAGAGACACTTCGCGCAAGGCGGGGCGGGCACCTTCCTCGTAGCGGAAGGTCACTGCATCGACCGCGAGACCTTCGCGGAAGGCCAGGCGCGGAGTGGATGAGGCAGCGGTCGGCGGTACATGGCGCGTGACCTCGAAATCGCGCAGCAGCAGATCGAGGGGTACCGTGGCGGCAACGATGCGGGACGAGGTGACGAGGACGATGTTGGTGGTGGGAATGAGGCGAACGCCCACATAGGCGTAGAGGCCGAGGATGGGTAGGGTCGTGTGCTCCCCACCGCCGGCGAGGAGGATGGCCGTGGCCAGTAGCATTCCCAACGAGAAGACCCCTTCGAGCAGGACCTGCGGCAGCACGTAGAGCACGCCCGTGCGACTGTAGAACTGTACCATCGCCTCCTGTAACTCCGCGAACTTGTCGCGGAAGTGCCCCTCACGGCCGAAAATCTTCACTTCGCGCAGCGCGCTGAGGCCCTCCCACAGGACCCTTAATCTGTCCCGGGAGTGCCCATCCGCCTCTCGGCCGAGCTGTACCAGCGCGCGCCGAGAGACGCGCATCGACGCGACAATCCAGGCCGTCAGACAGACGCCCACCGTAAGCGTCGCCCACAGATTCGCCCACAGCAGCATTCCCATCAGTCCGACGATCATGAGCGCGCTTTGCAGCAGATTCGCCGCGCCGCCCATGACGGTTTCGAAAACCACCTTGACGGCGTCGTCGATGCGGTAGACGCACTCCGAAGCACTGCGACGAAGGTGGAAGGCATAGGGAGCGTGGAGGTACCCCTCGTAGAGGCGGGTGGCCAGAGCGGCGCGATCGCGGGCGATCACTCTTTGCTGAAAAATAGTCGTCCCGATCGCGAGTACGATCTTCAGCACCACCAATAGCCCGGTGGCGACCAGTAGAAAGCGAACCCCGTTGCCATCGTACTGCGAGGTGGGAGGAATGCGCTGCGCTATCCAACCGATGACCGGCAGATCGGCGGCACGCGAACTACCGTTCAATACGGCGATGATCGCGAAGATCGCCGCTGCGGTCGCCATTTCCACCAGGGCTCCGGCGAAACCCAGGGGGACGTTGAGCATCCAGCGACGAAAACTCGACGGCTCCAGCATGTTGAGTGCTTTGCGAATGTTGGCGAAGAACATCGGCTAAGACCGGACGGCAGCTCGCACCGCACCAGCATCTGTCGATGCGGGTCGGGTGGTACCCAGGCTTTAGCGTACCACTGGAAGCCTCCCCGCGCGACGTGAGCCCGGGGGCACGCGGGCCGGGGGACAGCGCCGCCGCCTTCCTTCCGGTGTTGCCCGCGCGCGGAGGAAGGGACCATGAATATTCTCTTCCGCAGCCGCGAATTCCCTCCTCAGCCGAGCGGAGTAGAAACCTGCCTTCGCCTGATGGGCGAAGCCCTGATACTCCTCGGGCACAAGGTTGTCCTGGTCACGGCCCGAACGCCAGGGCTTTCCGAACACACCTACACTGCCTGCGATCGCAGTTGCCGCGATCTGGAGCAGAGGCCTGCATCGGAGATGCCTGGCGCGCTTGATCCGTTTGTGTGTGTTTGCGAACATCTGGCAGCGAATGATTATGAACTCGTAAACGAACGGTACTGTCCGGTTTCGGTACTGGAGAAGATGTTTAGTGTGCGGCATGAACGACTCTTCCCCTGAAACGCCACCAATGCTGTCCATCGTGGTGTGCTCGCACAACGGTGCCTCCAGTCTCGCGAGATGCCTGGAATCGCTCGTCGTGCAAACTCTCCAAGTGTCGCAGTACGAAGTCGTGGTGGTGGACAATGCGTCGACCGATGCCACAGGGGAGATTATCGCAGGGTTCACACGGCGCTATGGCCACGTTCGCTCGGTCTGGGAGCCGCGCCCAGGAAAGAGTCGCGCCCTGAATGCCGGCACGCGATCCAGCCTCGGAACCTACATCGCATTTACCGACGACGACGTGCGGGTTCCGGCCGATTGGGCCGAGCGCATCCTCGTCGCGTTCAGAATGACTGCAGAGGCGCCGGCCGCCGTCCTGGGCATCATCGTTCCGGTCTTTGAAGTACCTCCTCCATCTTGGCTTGCTCACTGGCTGCAGGGCGACCTCGAGCGTCGACGGTGCCGCGGTGAGGGTTATCTCGGTCCGGGTCGTGACCTCTATCTCGTGGCCGGCGCCAACGCGGCGTACCAAAAGCGTGTGCTACTGGAGATTGGAGGGTTCTCCGAAGACTGGGGGCCGGTCGCCGGCCGCATGCGTTGCGGAGCGGAAGATACCGAACTGATCACGCGGCTGGGGGCGGCGTATCTTCGCATCTGGTTCGACCCCGCAGTCAGCGTCGAGCACTGGGAGCCGGCGGTGTCCATGCGAGTCTTGCGCTGGACCTGGCGCAAGTACTTGGAGGGGGTGGCGGTGAGCCGCATCGAGGGCACGGTGCTCTGTTCGCGTCGCAGCCTGGAAAGCGCGCTTCGGGTTGCGGTGCACCTGCTGGGTTTGCGATCGCGGGCGCCCGGCGCCGTCGACCTGAACAGCGTTTCTCTGGCTGGTACCGATCGCATTACGCGACTGGTCGACGTTATCTTTCGCGTCGCCGCTGTCGTCGGCCGCATCCGCGGGTCGCGGCTTTTCCCGGTTGGGCAGTCCCGGTTCGGAGCCGGACGATCAAGGCTAGTTCTCAACGGAAAAGATTCTCACGGCCAACGGGAAGAGTAGAGTCGAGGACCGGCGTACCCGCCCCCCCTCTGAGCCTGGACAGGTACTAGGAGGGACTACGTTATCGCAATGCCGGCCGAGCGAGCACATCAAATGCTTGATCAAGAAGGGAGGAGCACCATGAATCTGTCGCGCCGCCTTGCATTCGTATCGGCCTTGATCGGCGGCTCCGACTATGGCGCCGTGCTCGCCGCCATCTCGCCCGACGATCTCTCGGTGACGAACGGCATTGACCGCCCCGTGATGGAAGCGCAGCTGCGTTCCCTGACGACCGTCATTGCGCTGCTGGGGATGGCCAGCCTGGTAGTCGTGGCATCGGGCTGCGACGCGCCGCCGGTAGCGCCCGACGCGTACATCAACGCGCGGATCGACGACACGTTCGTGTCCGACACC
>PIVZ01000387.1 GCA_003354045.1 bacterium | reverse complement strand
CCGAGGAGCAGCTCGCGAAGGTTTCTGTCAAAGCCCACGAGATTGGCAAGCACAACGAGAACGCGCGCTTCCGCGACGAGTTCCCACTCGAGAAGGTGATGGGCTCGAATCTCGTCTGCTACCCGTTGCGACTCTTCGAGATCTGTCCGGTCAGTGACGGCGCGGCGGCGGTTGTCCTGTGCTCTGCCGAGGCGGCCAGGAAACGCACGACCAAACCGGTGTGGGTCGCGGCCAGCGCGGTTGCAACGGCGGGCTTCAACGACGGCATCACCCGTGGGATCGGCGGACCGGTGCCGGAAGGCCCGACAATTCACAGCGAAGCGAAGGCTGCCGTGCACAAGGCGCTCGAGACAGCCGGTGTGACCCAGAAGGACATCGACTTCCTCGAGCTACAGGACAACACCGTCTACTACGAGCTGGCGTTTCCGGAAGAGTGGGGCTTTTGCGAACCGGGTGAAGCCGAGAGCCTTCTCGAGGCAGGCGAGACCATGCCGACCGGTAAGCTGCCGATCAACCCGAGCGGTGGATTCATCTGCTTCGGCGAGGCGACGACCGCACAGGGGCTGTTCCAGATCTGTGAAATGGGCTGGCAGCTTCGCGGCGAGGCCGGGGCGCGCCAGGTTCCCGATGCGAAGCTGGGCTTGTCACAGACTCTCGGTCTGGGCGGCAACGCGACGTCGGTGATTCTCAAGCGGTAATAGCAAACCCCAACGTGCTCCCTTGCGGGGCAGGGCCGCAAGAAGTCGAAAGCCGCGACTTGACCCCTTTGATGAGACGGTTGTATTCTGGAAGTCCGGTGGTCGGGTGCGCCCGTCCGTAGGCGACTCAGCCGGGCAGGTATTCGATTGGCCAACTGCGGCTTGACCGCACGAAGACGGGGAGTGCCATGAAACGACTGAGTGCCTCGATTGCCCTCACGCTTGCGCTTAGCATGCCGGGTGCCGCCGGTGCGATTCTCGCGCCCATCGGTCCCGAATTCCAGGTCAACACCTACACTACCCACGATCAGATTTCGCACTGGCAATCCGTCTGTCGCGACGCGGCCGGCGACTTCGTGGTGGTGTGGGAGAGATGGCTACCCTCCTTGGACGTCTTTGCCAGGCGCTTCGACAGTGGCGGGATTGCGCAAGGTCCGGAGTTTCAGGTCAACAGCGGGACCCCACCGGGAGCGTACAAGGCAAAGGTGTGCTGTGCCGACGACGGAGACTTCGTGGTCGTATGGAGGGGAATGGACATTCCCTCGTCGAGCAGCGGCATATTCGGCCGGCGTTTCGACTCCACCGGAGCCATGCTGGGCGTGGAGTTCATCGTCAACAGCTACACGACGCAAAACCAAAGCTGGCCGTCGCTCGCGTGCGATCCCACCGGCAGCTTCGTGGCGGTATGGGAGAGCGATGGCCAGGACGGATCGGCGGAGGGGGTCTTCGGCCAACTCTTCGACAGCGCGGGGGCCGCAGTCGGAAGCGAGTTTCAGGCCAACACGTACACCACGGGCGACCAGAGCGGCCGTAAGATGGGGCTGTCCATGGACGACGACGGGAACTTCGTCGTCACGTGGACGGGCTGGGACCAGGACGGGGACGAGAGCGGGATCTTCGCGCAGCGCTATGACAGCACGGCATCGAAAGTCGGAAGTGAGTTCCTGGTAAACACCTACACGACGGACGAACAATCCAATTCGTCGCTCGACTTCGACGCCAGCGGCAACTTCGTCGTGATCTGGGACAGCTACAACCGGGACGGAAACTGGGCCGGGGTCTTCGGCCGGCGCTTCGACTCGACCGGCGCGCCGGTCGGCAACGAGTTCCGGGCGAACGACTACACCCTGGGTGCCCAGTGGCCCCGGGCCGTCGCTGTCGATGACGATGGAAGCTTCGCCGTTATCTGGACCGATAGCCATCGCGAAGGCTCGTCGTACAGTGTGTGGGGGCGAAGGTATAGAAGCGACGGCACCAAGGACGGCAGCGAGTTCATGCTCAACACATATACAACCAGTCGCCAGAGTGCGCGCGCGGCAGCGACCGACGGTGCCGGCAACTTCGTCGTGGTCTGGGGCAGCTACACCCAGGATGGAGATCGGGCCGGTGTCTTCGCGCGGCTCTTCGAGGTCCAGGAGTGCGGCAACGGTGTGATGGAGGGGACCGAGGAGTGCGACGACGGCAACGCGGTTAGCGGGGATTGCTGTTCGGCGACCTGCACGCTCGACTCGGAAGGCGCGTTTTGCACCGATTACGACGCATGCACCGAGAACACGACCTGTGACGTCTCGGGAGACTGTGTCGGCGGCAACGCGGTGGACTGCAACGACGGCAACCTCTGCACTGACGACTCCTGCGACTCGGAGCTCGGATGCCTCAACGAGGCCAACACCGATCCCTGCGACGACGGGCTCACCTGCACCGACCCCGATACCTGTGCCGACGAGCTGTGTGTGGGCAACTGGGATCCGATCGCTTGCTCGCTGGATCACTTCAAGCTCTACAAGGCGAAGACCAAGGCGCGGACGCAGAAGTTCGCCAGCCGCGAGGTCGAGTTGCAGGATCAGTTCCAGACCAGGGATACAACAGTGCTCAAGCCGGCGTATCTCGGGAACCCGGCGAACAAGAACACGGAAGGAATCAACGTGTCCGAGATTCACCACGAGTGTTACAAGATCAAGGACGTAAGAGGGCAGGCAAAGTTCCCGGGATGGCGGGTGGGAACGATCAACCAGTTCGGATCCGAGACGCTGGATCTCAAGAAGGCAAAGCTCTTGTGTGTGCCGTCGCTCAAGGACGAGGCATCGTCGCCGGGCGAGCTGCCCATCCACCAGGTAGACCACTTCAAGTGCTACAAGGGCAAGACCGCGAGGGAGACGCCGAAATTCGAGCAAAGAACCGTGACCGTGGAGGACCAGTTCGAGCTCAAGAACACCCTGGTCATCAAGCCCGCCATGGTGTGCAATCCCGCCAGCAAGAACAGCGAGGGCATATCGAACGTTGACGATCACCTCGAGTGCTACAAGATCAAGGACGTGAAGGGGCAGACGAAGTTCGCCTCTACGGACGTATTTGTCCGCAACCAGTTCGGCGCCGAGGAACTGACGGTCATCAAGGCTGCGCTGCTGTGCGTTCCGTCGTCGAAGACCGATCTCGGACAGCTGCGCTAGATCCAGGAACGAGTCCCCCGTCGCACGCGCAAGAGACCGACACGACCCGCACATGCCGACTCCTGAGCCTGCCCGTGGGATTTCCAGTAGAAGCGAGATGTCGCGTTTTGCGCGGCATCTCACGTCGCGAATAATTCGCGTCATCGCAAGCTCTCGGCGCATGCGCGCGTCCCGCCACTTGCACGAGCTGGCCCGCCGATTGTTGGGCGCGCCGCACAGGATTCACTACTTCCACCAGGTCGAAGACCCCTACAGCCACCTCGCGGTCCAGACGCTGGCCTCACTGTGTGAGCGCTATTCGATCGAGCTGAGCGCCCACGTCGCCTCTCCCGATACGGGCCCGAACCAGCCCGAGCCTGAGTTGCTGGCCGCCCTGGCGCGCCGGGACTGCCATGCGATCGCACCGCGCTATGGGCTGGAGTTTCCGGCGACCGGCGAGGAACCCTCTCGCGAGCAGGTGCGTGCGGTCCAGCGCGCGCTCGTTGCGGCGGCCAATGAGGACACGGACGCCTTCGCGAAGCGCGCAGTTGCGCTGGGGACGGCGCTTTGGAGCGGGGACGGCGGTTCGCTCAAAGCGCAGTGCGAGACACAACCGGTCGCGTCCGATGAAGAGACCGAGCGGGCGATCCACGAAGCGCGCCGGCTACGGACGAAGCGTGGGCACTACTCGGGTGCGATGTTCCACTACGCCGGCGAATGGTACTGGGGAGTGGACCGCCTCCATCATCTCGAGCGTCGGTTCACCGAGCTCGGTGCGGCACGCGATGACGCGGGGATCCGGTATCGGCGTCCCGACATCCCCATGGCGCCGGTCGCGCGCGCGTCCGAGATGACTCTCGAAATCTTTCCCTCTCTTCGCAGTCCGTACACCGCGATCTGTTTCGAACGCGTGCTCGAGCTGGCCGAGCGCACAGGCGTCGGCCTGTTGGTGCGACCGGTGCTGCCAATGGTGATGCGCGGCGTCCCGGCTCCTTTCGCAAAGGGCAAGTACATCATGTTCGACACCGCGCGCGAGGCCGAGGCCATGGGCATGTCCTTCGGCCGCGTACTCGACCCAATCGGCGAGCCGGTACGCCGGGGCTATTCGCTGTGGCCGCTGGCCTGCGAGCGTGGCTGCGGACCGACACTGCTGGCGTCGTTTCTGCGCGCGGCGTTCGCCGAAGGGATCGACACCGGCACGGAGGCGGGTCTGCGCCACGTGGTCGAGCGCGCCGGTCTCTCGTGGGATGAAGTCGCTGAGCACCTCGGCGACACCGCCTGGGAAGCGGAGCTGGAAGAGAATCGCCTGGCGATGCTCGGAGAGCTCGGCCAGTGGGGTGTTCCGAGCTTCCGGCTGACGGGGCCCGGAGACGAGCCGCCGCTATGTACCTGGGGGCAGGACCGGCTATGGCTGCTGGCGCGCGAGATCAGCCGACGCGGCGGGGACTGAGCCGCGGTCGTTAACCCGGAAGGCGCCCATCGCCATCGACAAGGCGCTACGGGAACCGGAGTACCCCGACGACGAGTACGTATACTGGCCGAACTGAGGTCGGTTCAGAGCCGATCGTTCTCGCCCGCGACAGTCATGAGGAATTCGATCGCCGTGTCGAAGGGCTTTTCGGGCCGCTCGAATCTGTGCAGCCTCAATGCTTCCGTCGGACAGGTGATGGTGCACACGCCACACCCGATGCATTTTTCTGGATCGACCACGGACTGTTCGAGATCCTCGTCCAGGGACAACGCGCCGAAGAAACAGCGGTCCACGCACTTTCCGCATTCGGAGCAATCGTCGCTCGAGCGCGGGATGAACGGAGACGGTGCTACAGCGGTCGGGTTGTCCCACCGCGTCCTGCCGCGAACGTTGGAGCAACAGCAGCCGCAACA
>PIVZ01000386.1 GCA_003354045.1 bacterium | reverse complement strand
CTCGCACAAGCTGGCCAGCTCGCGGTCATGCGTTGACGGTGGGAGAGGGGGTGAAGACGCGGCCTGCGACTTCGGACCTTTGGTCCGAAGTCGAAAGCCGCGACTTGACCCCCTCTCCCACCGTCAACGCATGACGGCTAGCTGGCGTGCTTGTGCGAGAAGTACGCCGGTGGGACTCCAGACCTCGCAATCTTCTTCGATGAAGCCGTCGCGCGCCGTCAGGCTGCGAACTTGCACGAGGCAGAAGTCGTCGAGCTTGGCGCCCTGGTAGGGCAGCGAAGCGCGGAAGTGGACAGACAGGTCTATGGTCGGCACGCT
The DNA here is from genome assembly GCA_003354045.1 of bacterium. Lineage (GTDB taxonomy): Bacteria > Desulfobacterota > Binatia > UBA1149 > CAITLU01 > PIVZ01. The sequence continues at coordinate 4,693 of PIVZ01000386.1, read as the reverse complement.
TACTGGCGGCTCGTTCGGTGCCAGGCGCGGGTAAATGGCCGGAACCCAGGCATCGGTGAGCGCCGCGACCAGGAACGAATCGATCACCTTGGGCTCGGTGAGCCGGATCCATGCGCCCGATAGCGCGCGCGGCGAGCCGGTATAGGGGAGGTCTCCGGAACACGGCAGAGACTCGTAGCGTGCGCGGATTGGTATGGTGCGGTCTTTTGGCGGCTCGAGAGGCGCCAGACCCTGCGGCGGAGGAACCACCGGCATGGGTATGTCTTGAAACTCGACGCCGGCGCGTGCCTTGGAGAACGCGCCGATCGCCACCGCCCTCGGCTTGCCGTTTTGCACCAGCCTGGCCGTGACGGTGGTCAACCCGCGTCCGCACCTCTCGACCACCGTTTGAATCTCCGCCGGTCCCTCTTCGGGCGGTGACGTGTAATGTACGGTCAACGAGCGCGGTGCACGCTCTTCGTCATCGACGGCCAGGGCGAGCGCGCGCAGCATTATGGCCGCCACGTAGCCCCCATTGGGACCGGCAACGATCCACCAGCCTTCGTTCATGTCGGCCTTGAAGCGGCCATCGCCGACGGGGATGACGGAAGTATCGCGATCGAATCGATTGGTCATGGAATGCCTGCGTGTAGTGGGCTCGAGAGCGGTATTCGGGCGACTTTGTTACAGGCCCATCTGGCTGACCGCAAGGTCGTGCATGATCTCTTCCGATCCCCCGCCGATCGAGAGAACCTTGACTTCACGATACATGCGCTCGACCAGAGTACCTCGCACGTACCCGGCGCCGCCGAAGATCTGCATCGCCTCACCGGCACAGTACTCGAATGCCTTGGTGGCAAAGAACTTCGCCTTGCATATCTCGGCAACGGGCATGTCGCCTTCATTGATGCGCCAGCAAATGCTGTCGAGATAGGCCTCGACCGCATCGATACGGGCCGACATCTCGGCGATCTTGTGGCGAATGACCTGGTGCTTGACGAGCGGCTTGCCGAATGTCTCCCGCTCTTGCGCGTAGCCGATCGATTCCTCCAGGCAAAGCTTCGAGCTGCCGAGCACCTGGGCGATGATCGCCACCCGCTCGAGATTGAAGTTGTTCATGATGGCCAGAAAGCCGCGGTTCTCTTCCCCGATCATGTCGCTAACCGGTACGCGGCAATCGTCGAAGAAGAGGGTCGCGGTATCGGAGCACCACCAACCCATCTTCCTGTCGATCGCCTCCTGCGTGAAGCCGGGCGCGCCCTTCTCGACGAGAAAGAGTGAAATGCCGCGCAGACCCTCGCCTCCGGTTCGCGCGGCCACCACGAAGTAAGTTCCGTTCATACCGCCGGTGATGAACGTCTTGGAACCGTTGAGTACGTAGTAGTCTCCGTCGCGCGTTGCCCGCGTCTTGAGATTGGCGACATCGGAACCGCCCGACGGTTCCGTTACGCCCAGGCATGCTCCCTTTGCCCCCGACATGACCTCCGGCAGGACACGCTCTTTGATCGCTTCGGAAGCCAATGCCTGAATCGGGCCCGTAGTGATATTGCAGGAGGCCAGGCTCGCAGGGACGCCATTGGCGCCGCATCTTCCGAGCTCCTCGGACATGGCCGCACGCATGAAACAGTCGTCGAATCCGAGGCCGCCGTACTTCTCGTCAATGCCGAACCCGTAGAGGCCCAGGGCACCGGCCGTCAGGTGCAGCTTCCAGGGAAACTCACCCGCCTCGTCCCATTCGTCCACGTAGGGCTTTATATCCTGTTCGACGAAGCGTCTGACCGAATCACGAAAGGCTCCGCGCTCCTCGGTTTCGAATGGTTTCTTACCCGAGCTGTTGGTTTTGTGTGGTCCCACTACATTCTCCCTCGCGGTGCGCGCGCGGCGATAGCCGGCCGCGCTATCTGCTCAAATAGGTGCAGGCTTTGGGAGCCGAGCGGGCCAGAACTAGGCCGTGGGCATCATCTCCAAAGGCGTCGTTTTCTGTCAGGACGGTCAAGATGGCAGGAATCTGTTCCGCTGAAACGATCATGGAGCAACATTCGCGCGCCGGGGAGATCTTCCTGTGATCTTTATCAGCCGGGCAGATGTGCTTTTGTTTGGTGATGGTGGCGCCGGCCGCACCCACGCTCATGGCGGCCGTTACGAGTCTTTCGCTCCAACCTTCGTTGCACATCAGGACCAGGTCGGTGAGGTCGGTCAGGTATTTCCGGTCGACGTCTTCTTCGGGGAGCCCCCCTGAGCGGCGGCGCCAGATAGTGGAACCGTGGTACTGGTCGATGGCGCTGATGATCTGCTCCATGCTGGCGGCATGTTTGGGGGTGCCCCGAGTCATCTTCTTGTTGGTATGGCTCTGGGTCATCGGGTACTGGTAAATGAAGCCCTTGCCAGGGTGGTCCAGTTTCCCTTTGTTGATCAGCAGGTTCAGCACATCTTCGGCGTCTTGATTGTCGGCCACCAGGCTGACGATGTCCTTTTCGGCGGGAATGGTGATACGCAACAGCCCTAGCTTGTCCCGAATACCAGTGCCAGTGCCGAAGGTAATGGTTGGCACGCAGACACCGATGTCCAGCGCTGCCCGGGCCAAGACTTCGCCTTCTCCCCGTTGTACGATGCAACAGATCCCCTGCACCTCTGAATCCCTACGGTAGGTGTGTTCAGGCTTGGAAAACTCAGCCTTGTTTTCGTGGCAGAGGTCGTGGGCCCGCACCAGTTCCACTCGCTCACCGTGAACTGATCCGCGGCCTGGCACATCCAGGCTGCCCTTGTGCATGATGAAGTCAAGGATGTATTCTTCCATATCGAGAGGTACAAGAAAGGTGAAGATCTCGACGGGGTCATCGCTCAGATAAGAACCGGCACCCAGCCCAAACAAACCCTTGCGATCATGCAGCAGCACCCCGCGCCCGGCCGACAGGTGAAATGAAAAGATCCCCTCCGCCGTAAGGGCTTCCATGATGTCGGCGGCCGTGCCCTTCAATACGATGGCAGTAACTTTGCAGACTTCGCGGGGTGAATCGATCACGACGCCTTACCTGCTTCATGGGCTTTCTTGCTTTCGGTTATGGCCACTTCACGACTGCGGGAGACATACAAGCCTACCGACAGCACCGAGAGAATGGGACATACCGATGCCATGGCCAGAATGCCGAACCCTTCGGTCACTCCCACCTGGCTGCCTATACCCAAGCCTATGGCCAGCACCAAGGGCACCGTAATGGGACCAGTGGTGACCCCGGCGCTGTCCCAACCGATGTTGACGTATTCTTCTGACGACAGTTTGGTCAGCAGCAGCAGTACCACATAGGGAGGCACCAACAGCCAGACCAGAGGGATGCTCCAAATAATTTTTGCCACGCCCAGCGCTATGCCCACGCCCACGCCGATGGCCACGGCCTGCATGAGCATGGATCTTCGAAAGGTTCCGATCGTGACTTCTTCCACCGTAATACCCAGAGCGTTGAGGGCCGGTTCAGCCAAGGTGGCGCCGTAGCCAAGTACGAAAGCGAACAGGATCACCACCACAAATCCCATTACTCCGCCTTCGTCCCCGAACAAGGGCCCTTTGCGCGGCACGTAGGTATAGGTCTTGGTGGCCGGTTTGAACTGGTCCTCGCTGAAGGGGATGGCCACGTATTCGTGGCCATCCTTGGTGTAGAAGAATCTTTCCTGCTTGCCTTCGCTGGTGATGGCGCTCTGCACCAAGGCCTTGTCAAAGTCGATGATGGTGGTTGTTTCTTGGGCCAGCTCAATGCGCTTGAACGAGGCGGGGATCTTGCCGCCGATCTGCTCACCCAGTTTGGTGAGGCCCAGCTCAATGCCGATACCGAAGAGCATCATGCCCACAACCGCAAATAACAGGCCGGTGCAGATTTCGTCTGCGCGGGGCAATTTTTCCCGGAGTACCAGGGTGAGGACGATCAGGAAGAACACCGAAAGAGGAACGATGGCTTGGGTGGCGCCCATCGCATTTCTTGCCAGGATCTGAAGCGGGTTGAAGGTTTCGGCGCCTGCGCCCGAATATCTTGCCAGGGCCGCGCGGACCTGATCTTGGTTGCCGAAAACCGCCAACTGCTGATCATCGGTGCCTTTATGGGCCGCCCAGTGATCCAGGCTCTCGGGATCTGGACCGAAGGCTTCGGTTCGCAAAGCATCATCGGCCTTCAGTCTTCCAAGGTAGGCCAGCATCTGGCCGCGGTTGTCCTGGAACAAGGCCATTTGGCCTTCCTGGTCGGCGTTGAGAAACGCATACCCCTTGAGAGCGTCTTTGCTAGGAAACAGTTTCGCATTTTGCTCGAGGTTGGCTTCTTTGAAAAATTCCGACGGGCTTGAAGGGGCCGGTACGTTCATGTTGCAGAGGAGCACCGTACCCAGTGCATACACTGCGATGATGGGAAACAGACTGGCCAGGGTGACCACCCCGAACCCGCCGGCCGAATCTGAATCGGCCCCGCCCACCACACGGCAGATGCCGATACCCAGGGCTAGCACCAGGGGCACGGTCACCGGCCCGGTGGTCACCGCCCCGCTGTCCCAGGCCAGGCCCGAAAGGGCGAGAAGGTTAGGGTCCAGGCAGGCCCCAATGGAAAAGATCAACAGCCCGCCTACCAGCACGTAGATGAAGGGCTTGAGCGACCAGTCGTACAGAAACCTCAGCATCCCGAAAATAACGGCGATGCCTACGCCCATGCCGACAGAATACACCAAGTAGTCCGAA
>PIVZ01000967.1 GCA_003354045.1 bacterium | reverse complement strand
TGAAGATCAACATCGTCGAACCGGACGGGGCGCTCCGCCCGGGCATGACCGCCAGTGCCGACATCTTCACCCGCACGAACGAGAACGCGCTGAGCGTGCCGATCCAGAGTGTCGCCGTGCGCACGGTGGATCAGCTGCGCCGGGAGGACGAGGATCGGGAGGCGGCCGAGGCGCGCTACACCGCCGACAAGGATGGTTTCGTCGAGATCGTCTTCTGCATCGAGGACGGCGCGGCGATTGCCAAGCAGGTCAAGACCGGCATCCAGAGTGATGATCTCATCGAGGTGCTCGAGGGGCTCACCGATGGTGAAGAGGTCGTGACCGGCAGCTATCGTGCCATCTCCAAGGATCTTGATAACGGCGCCGTGGTCAGCATCAATAACGACTCGGAGACCGGAAGCGAGCTCTAGCATGAAACTCGTGCAAGCAACAAACGGATCATCCACCCTCTCGCTGCGGGATGTCGAGAAGACCTACGTCATGGGCAGCGAGGAAGTGCATGCGCTGCGGGGCGTCTCGCTCGAGGTCGGCCGGAACGAGTACGTCGCCATCATGGGGCCTTCCGGCTCGGGGAAGTCGACGTTGATGAACGTCATCGGCTGCCTCGACGTGCCGAGCAAGGGCACCTACTGCCTGGAAGGTCAGATGGTGGCCGACATGTCGGAGTCGCAGCTGGCGGAGATTCGCAATCTCCGCATCGGCTTCGTCTTCCAGACCTTCAATCTCATCCCGCGGGCGAACGTTTTCCACAACGTCGAGTTGCCCCTGATCTACGGCGGTGTGCGGAGGGCGGAGCGCCGCGAGCGTGCCGCGGAGGCGATCGAACAGGTCGGTCTCGCGGATCGCATGAAGCACAAGCCGAGCGAGCTCTCGGGTGGCCAGCGTCAGCGCGTGGCGGTCGCCCGTGCGCTGGTCTTCAATCCCTCCATCCTGCTCGCCGACGAGCCGACCGGTAACCTCGACAGCAAGACCGGCGACGAGATCATGGGCATGTTCGACGAGCTGCATGATTCAGGGCAGACCATCATCGTCGTGACCCACGAGGACTACATCGCGAAGCACGCATCCCGCACGATCCGCCTGATGGACGGCCTGATCGAGAGCGACACGGTGAAGGCCGGGAGCAATGCAGCGAAGGCCGGGAGCGATACGGTGAAGGCCAGGAACATTTCAGTGAAGACCGAGAACGACGCGGTCAAGGTCGAGGCCGTGTCGTGAAAGGTCTCCGGCTGGCGCTCG
>PIVZ01000966.1 GCA_003354045.1 bacterium | reverse complement strand
GCTCGGAATTGGGGCCCGTTACATGGGGCGCCGATTCCTCCGCTGATCGGGGAGTCGCCGATGTGGCTAAAATCGCTGCATCGCGCCCCTTCTGACCCGCCATTGACATCGCTGTCCATGTATTGCCATGAGCGGGCGGAAGCCCGATCGTTGACACCCGGGGGCGAATTCACGACATTCCACACTCCGCGGCCCCGAGCGAATCGATGGGCCGGTGCAACCAACTCCCGGAGGCTGTCTTGAAGCGCATCGTCACCCTGTCCGTGCTTACCGTACTTCTTGCCTGTCTGCCGGCTGCAACCGCGCTCTGCGGTGAGCACGAGGATCACGACCACAATTACCACTCCCACGACGTCAGCGGCTACGAGCTGGGCCTGTCGGCCGGCCTCGTCCATCTGGAGGAGGAGGACGAGAACGCCGCGAGCCTGCACATGCACTTTGGCAAGCGCCTGGGCGACGAGGGGTTCCGGGAGCACCTGTCCCTCGGTCTCGGAGGCGAGGTGATCTTCGCCGAGCACCAGCACTTCGCGGGGATGCTGCAGTTGTCCGTACTTCCTTGGAAGGGACTGGTCCTGTCCGCAGCGCCGGGAATCCTGTGGGCCGAGCACGAGGGCCAGCATGAGGACGAGGGGGAGCACGAGGGCGGCGAAGAGAGTGAGTGGGAGACGGATTATACGACCCACCTGGAAGCTGCCTATGTGCTGGAGTTCGGTGAGTACGACGTGGGTCCCGTCGTTGGCTACTCGTGGACCGCGGAGGAAACGCATTTCATGGTCGGCGTCCACTTCGGCATGCACTTCTAAGCAGTAGCGCCACGTGCGGCGTTTGGGCGGAAGCGGGAGAGTGTTGCCGCCTGCTTCGCCGTGCTACAGTTCCCCCATGAAACTTCTGATCCTCGGTGCGAGCGGCGGCGTTGGCCGCTGGACCGTCCGGCTCGCTCAGGAGCGGGGGCACGACGTCCGAATCGTGATTCGTACCTCCTCGACTTATCAGGCCCCGCAGGGAGTGGAAGTCATCCGCGCATCCGTGCTGGATGGAGAAGCTCTGTCCGCTGCAGTCGCCGGCCAGGACGCGGTGCTCTCATGTCTTGGCCCGAAGAGGGTACATCCGTGGAATCCCTGGTCGCCGCTGGCCTTGCCGGCCAGCTTCGCCGAACGAAGTGCCGAGGTGCTGTGCGCGGCGATGTCGGAGCATGGAGTGATCCGTGGCGGGGCGATCAGTGCGGCAGGAGTGGGAGACAGC
>PIVZ01000965.1 GCA_003354045.1 bacterium | reverse complement strand
CCCGAGATGGAGATCTACATCCTGTACCGGGACATGCGGACCTACGGCTTCTCGGAGGACTCCTACCTCGAGGCGGCGGACAAGGGCATCCACTTCGTCCGCTGGACTCCGGATGGCAAGCCCGAGGTGGAGGACGCGAAGGACGAGGAGGGTCGTCCTATCCTACGCGTCACCGTACCCGACCCGGTCCTCGGTCAGCGGCTCGCCCTGGATGCCGACTGCGTCGCCCTGTCGGCGGCGGTCGTGCCGGCGGCGGGGAACTCGGAGATCGCCAAGCTCTTCAAGGTGCCGATGAACCCCGACGGCTTCTTCCAGGAAGCGCACGTGAAACTCCGCCCGGTCGACTTCGCCGCCGACGGCATCTTCTTCTGCGGGGCGAATCACTACCCGAAGCACCTGACGGAGACGATCAGCCAGGCGTACGGCGCCGCCGGCCGCGCCGTCACCCTCCTCGCGCATGAAACGGTCACCGCCTCCGGCGCCGTGTGCGAGGTCGAGCAGAATGACTGCGTCTCCTGCGGAGCGTGCATCACGGCCTGCACCTACGACGCGATCCACTGGCAGGAGACGCCGGGGGGCAGGAAGGCCGAGGTGAATCCGGCCCTCTGCAAGGGGGATGGACTCTGCTGCGCGAAGTGTCCGACCGACGCCATCATCCTCAAGCACTTCACCAACGAGGAGATCTTCAACCAGATCGATGCGGCGCTGTCGGACTCCTGGAGTCACTCGTGCGACCAGGCAAAGTGTCCGATGGCGGCCGGTCAACCGGCCGGCGACGAGACGTCCGGGAAACAACCGATGAAACCGGAAGTGAGCATGGAGGCAGGAACATGAGCGCGCTCGGACATACGCCGAAGATCGTCGCCTTCCTCTGCACCTGGTGAGCCTATTCCGCTGCGGACCTGTCTGGCGTGACCAGACAAAGCTATGCGACGGAGATCCGGATCATCCGCATCATGTGCACCGGTCGGATGGACCTCGCCTTTGCCATTCGCGCCTTCCAGAAGGGCGCGGACGGGGTGATCGTGGGCGGCTGCTGGCCGGGTGAGTGCCACTACGTGACCGAGGGGAATTACGACGCGCTCGGTAACATGTTCGTCGGCAAGAAACTCCTGCAGCAGATCGGTCTGAATCCCGAGAGGCTCCGGCTCGAGTGGATCGCCGCCTCCGAGGGGACCCGCTTCGCCGAGGTGATGAGCAGCTTCGCCGACAAGTTGAAAGAACTCGGACCGATCGGCCAGG
>PIVZ01000385.1 GCA_003354045.1 bacterium | reverse complement strand
GGCATTGCTGCTGGCGACAACGAAATAGTTGTCGTTAGGGATGCTCTTGCCGTTCAGATCGTAGGTGACGTAATCCGCTCCGTCGATGAGCGACCAGTCCGGCGGTGGGCTTTCCTTCATATCCACATGGGATTTCTGCTCGTACAGCGGAAGTGCCGGACCATTCGCCCAATCCCGGAGGAATTGCACCCAGGTGCGCTCCGCCTCTCCGATGAAGACATGATCGGCGAGCTTTCCGGCTTCCTGCCCATAGGAGAAGACCTGATCGGCGGCAGTTTCGATATCGATCTCGGATTGGCCGGCACCACACACGCGCCCCGGCTCGTCGGGCGTGCCACTCTTGTCGAGGGCAGCTACGAGAGCGTCATCTCCGGGGCGGTGCTGCGTGACATCGAGGCCGAGCTCAGCGGCGAGGGCACTCGCCTGGTGCTCGATCGGTTGAGTGCGACCGACGGCGAGGACGGGAAAGTCGAGGCCAGCGGGTACATGGAACTGGCCGAGCTTCCCGGTTACGCGTTCGCCGTTGCCCTGGATATAGATGAAGCCAAGGTCGTGCGTCTCGACAATGCCACGGTGACCGCCAGTGCCGATCTGGATGTTCGTGGGCAGCGCGACCGTGACGGAGGCGAGACTTCGATGGAGGTCGTGGGCGAAGCCCGGAGCGAGGAGGCTGATATTTTCTTGCCGAAACGCATCTTGCGGTCGGCCACCGACCTCGAGGTGATCGAGGTCGGTGCAGGTGAGGGAGTCGTCGCGGGCGTAGGTGATGAGGAGGCCGGTGGCGGTGCCTCGGTGGACCTGAACATGCGAGTGAGCGCTCCGGCAAAGGTGTACGTGAGGGGCAGGGGAGCGGACACAGAATGGAAGGGGACCCTCAGCGTGACGGGTACGGCTGCCGATCCGCAAGTCGAGGGGGATCTCTCCGTGGTGCGCGGTAACGTCGATCTTCTCGGTCGCAAGTTCAAGCTGACCAAGGGAGTTCTCTCGTTCTTCGGAGCCGACAGTAACGAGCCGGAAATGGACATTGTCGCAGAGACCAGCGCGCACGACATAGTGGCGACGGTGAAGGTAAGCGGTCCATTCTCGCAACCGCGCGTGAGTATCTCCTCCGACCCGCCGCTGCCGCGCGACGAAGTGCTTGCCCGGGTTCTCTTCGGCGAGAGCGCCACTAACCTCGATCCGTTGCAGAGCGTCCAGCTCGCGCAATCGCTGGCCGAGCTGAGTGGCGCCGGGATTACCGTTGGGCCGAGTTTTATCGACCGTATCGGCGGCTCCTTCGGTCTGAAGAGGCTCGGGATCGCCGCCACCACGATGGTGAGCGGAGCGACTCTCAAGGTGGGTAGCTACCTCGGAGACGACGTCCACGTCAGTGTGGCCCAAGGTCTCACCGCTGAGAGCAGCCTGGTCGAGGTGGAGGTCAAGCTCACCGACACGGTGACGCTGCAGAGCGACGTCGGCCCCGACGCCCAAAGTGAGATCGGCGTCAACTGGCGTTGGGACTATTGACCCGGCGCCGTGGAGCCAGACTCGAGGTAGACATCGACTATCCGCGCGTGAGTCTCGGGTCCGACTCCTACTTCCCGCGAGCTTGGCTTACTTCCCGCTGGTGCGGATCAGCCGGCTCCGAGGAGCAGGCCCGCGTCGCAGATCAGGCATTGGCCGGTGACCATGTCGGAGCCGGTTATCAAGCCCACTACTGCCTCCGCGATGTCGGTCGGTTCACACACCGTCTTCAGCAGGGAGCGTGAGGTGGCCACCTCTTTCATGATGTCGTAGGCCTCGCCCATGCCGTCTCTCAGCCAGCTGCCTTCGATGAAGCCGGGCGCGATCGCGTTCACTCTGATCTTCGGTGCCAGCACGCGGGCCAGCGTGATAGTCAGGTTGTTGACCGCCGCCTTGGAGGCGCAGTAGGGGATCGAGCTGCCGATGCCGACGACGGAAGCGACGCTCGATATGTTGACGACATCGCCGCCGCCGGATTGTTCCATCGCCCCCTTTGCCGCACGGGCGCATTGAAAAACGCCGCGCACGTTGACGGCGAGGATGTCGTCCCAGTGCTCGGTCTTCACGGCCTCGAGGTCGTGATGGGCGATGAAGCTGGTGGTGCCGGCGTTGTTTACGAGAACGTCGAGGCTGCCGAGCTCGCTCATGGCGGAGGCCACCATGTCTCTGCACGCGGCGTCATCGGCCACGTCGGCGCGCACCGCCAGGCCCTTGACGCCGAAGGCACGGACCTCCTCGGCCGTTTTCTCCGCCGCCTCCTCGGAGCGCGAGTAGTTTACGAGCACCGAGCAGCCGAGCTCAGCAAGCTGCAGGGCCGTCGCCCGGCCGACTCCCGTGCCTCCACCAGTTACGATTGCGGCCTTACCTTCGATCTTCATTCCTGCCCTTTATCCTTTGTAACTCTCGAAGTTGTTTCAAAACAGCCATTCTCGCCCGCGCGCGCTCAAACCACCCCGTAGGCGAGCATCGCATCGGCCACCTTCATGAACCCCGCTATGTTGGCGCCCTTGCGGTAGTTCACGTAGTCGCCGTCTTCGCCATGGGTCACGCACTGCCGGTGTATGTTGCTCATTATGTCGCGCAGCCGCGTGTCGAGCTCCTCGCGTGTCCATGAAAGCCGCATGCTGTTCTGGGTCATCTCCAGTCCGGAGACGGCCACGCCGCCGGCGTTGGCTGCTTTGCTCGGCACGTAGAGAATCTTGGCGTTCTCGAAGATGTGAACGGCCTCGGCGGTGGTCGGCATGTTGGCGCCCTCGGCGACCGCCATGCAGCCGTTTTCGATCAGCGCCTTTGCGTCGTCTTCGTCCAGCTCGTTTTGCGTGGCGCAGGGGAAGGCGAGCTGGCAGGGCACCTTCCACGGCCGCTCGCCCGGGAAGTAGTCGCACTCGAACTTCTCGGCGTACTCGCTGATGCGTCCGCGGCGGTTGTTCTTGAGATCCATCACCCAGGCGAGCTTCTCCTCGTCGATGCCGTCCTTGTCGTGGATGAAGCCGTCGGAGTCCGACATCGTGACGACCTTGGCGCCCAGTTGGATCATCTTTTCGGCCGCGTACTGCGCGACATTGCCCGAGCCGGAGATTACGCAGTCTTTCTTCCAGACGCTGCCGCCCGCCCGCGTCAGCATGTTCTCCATGAGATAAGCCGCGCCGTAGCCGGTGGCCTCTGTGCGGATCAGGCTTCCTCCGAATGCCAGGCCCTTGCCCGTGAGCGTCCCAGTGAACTGGTTGGTCAGGCGCTTGTAGTGGCCGAACATGTAGCTTATCTCGCGGCCGCCCACGCCGATGTCGCCCGCAGGTATGTCGGTGTAGGGGCCAATGTGGCGGTGGAGCTCGGTGATGAACGCCTGGCAGAAACGCATGATCTCCCGCTCGGACTTGTTCTTCGGATTGAAGGTGGCGCCGCCCTTGGCGCCTCCCATCGGCAGCGTGGTCAGGCTGTTCTTGAAGACCTGCTCGAAGCCGAGGAACTTGAAGATGCTAAGCGTCACCGAGGGATGGAAGCGCAAGCCGCCTTTGTAAGGTCCTATGGCATTGTTGAACTGGACCCGGTAGCCGCGATGCACGCGGACGGCGCCCTTGTCGTCCTCCCAGCACACGCGGAAGGTCAGCACGCGGTCGGGCTCGGTCATCCTCTCCAGTATGCGAGCCTCCTGGTAGCCAGGGTTCTCGTCCAGGAAGGGGATGATCGTCTCGGCGAACTCGAGTACCGCCTGGTGAAACTCGTGCTCCCCCGGATTGCGCCGCTGGAGCCCGCTCATGAACCGGTTCAAAGACTCTTGCTGTGAAGAAGAAAGCTCCATGTCCGTACCTCTCTTGCGGAGAACCTCAGCATCAGAACCGGTGGCCACCTCGCGGCCAGGTCGCGCGTCAAGATAGCAGAGAGGGGCGGTGAGCGACAAAGCTCACGGTAAGTCCCCTCGCACCGGGAGCCGGTCGGCTCATGTTACCGATGTCAGGTCGCCACGGGCGTCCTCACATTGCATCCGCGAGAGATGCATTGTCCCCACCGAGGTGTTATTGGACGCCTCCCCGCTCGGTCGATCGGCAGACGTCTCGCGGGAGTGACGGTTCCCCTTCGGGACCCGCCTCCGTCGAGCCAGGTTGCTCGCGACTCGTGGGGTGAGATCGACGGTGCCCAAGACGACCATAGAAGACGTGCGCTGCAGCTTGGCTCGCTTGCCCGAGGAAGGCCGTGCGAGCGAAGCCGCCTTGCAGGCGGCAGTCGCGGTCATCCTGCGGGAATGCGACGACGACCTGCACGTGCTGCTCATCCGGCGCGCCGAGCGCGAAGGCGACCCATGGTCGGGCGACATCGCCTTTCCCGGCGGCCGTATCGATGCGACCGATGCCGGCCCACGCGAGGCCGCCGAGCGCGAGACCCTCGAAGAAGTAGCGATGCGCCTCGATGAGGCCACCTACCTCGGCCGGCTCGGAGAGATCGCCGGCCACTCGGAGTCGGTCATAGTCTCCGCGTTCGTCTATTCCGTAGACGAGATCGGCCCCCTGCAACTGAACCACGAGGTGGTCGAAGCCTTCTGGAGGTCTCTTGCGACTCTGGAAGAAACCGAACGCCACACCGAGCAAGCCTTCCGGTTCTATGACGAAGACGTATTGCTCCCCGCCACGCGCATTCTCGACGGTGAAGGCCCCGTCCTGTGGGGAATGACCTATCGCTTCCTCGAAATGCTGATGTCGCTACTCGACCGCAAGATCCCCGGCACGCCGGGGCACGTGGACGAGTAGGCACAAAATTGCCTTCTTACGATTGCGTGGTATGTCTGATATGACATGGCCATGTCGGGCATGACCGAGTGAGGTAGCCCGTGGCAAAGCAGATGCCCAAGACGAAGCGCGCCAGGCTCGAGGCGCATGGTTGGCAAACGGGATCGGCCTACGATTTCCTGGGCCTCAGCGGGGAGGAGCGCGCTTTCATCGAAACCAAGCTCGCTCTGGCAAGAACGCTTCGGCGCCTTCGGGGCTGGTGATGATCACGGTGAAGGTGCGTGGCTCGTCATCTTTGTTGGCCACGCGAAGC
>PIVZ01000384.1 GCA_003354045.1 bacterium | reverse complement strand
TCGTGCCGCCTCTGCCAGGTGGAGATCGAGGGCGAATAAGAGCTGCAGTCCGCCTGTACGACGCCCGTGCGAGATGGCATGGTGGTGTGGACGCAACGAGATCGCGTGACCCGCGCACGCGCCGGCGTATTGGAATTCCTGCTACTCAATCATCCCCTGGATTGCCCGATCTGCGACTCGGCGGGGCAGTGCGCGCTGCAGGATCGCGCCTTCGACTGCGGCGTCACGGCGACGCGCAGCCGCGAGCCGCGACGTGCGCTCGAGAAGCGCGTGCCGCTGAGCCCGACACTCATGCTGGATCGCGAGCACTGCATTCTGTGTCGCCGCTGCGTGAGCTTCTGTCATCACATCTCGGGCAGCGGTGAGCTGGGGATCTTCGAGCGCGGGGATCGCTCGCTCGTCGACGTCTTCCCCGGGCGAGAGGTCGACGACCCCTATTCGATGAACCTGGTGGATCTCTGCCCGACCGGCGCCATCACGAGTCGCGACGCTCGCTCTGATGTCCGTCCGTGGGATCTTCGCGCCATCCCCAGTGTGTGCGGGGGATGTGCGCGGGGCTGCAACGTCTATCTCGACGTGGCCGATGGCCGCGTGCAGCGTTGCCGTCCGCGGCGCAACGACGCCGTTAATCAAAGCTGGATGTGCGACTACGGAAGACGCAGCTTTACTGCGGTGGAGCGCCCCGATCGTCTCGCACGGGCCCAGGTGCGCGGCGAGGACGGCGCGCTCCATGCCGTGCCGCTGGACGAGGCGCTGGCCGAGGCGGCGCGCCGTCTGCGGGCTCTGGCAGATGCAAAGGGGGCCGGCGTCATCGCTGGTGTCGCGTCGCCCCACGCCAGCAACGAAGACCTCCTCTGCTTCTGGCGTCTCCTCGAAGAGCTTGGGACGGAGAGCGCGGGCGTGGCCGTTCGCAGGGGTGAGTCCGACGAGATCCTGATCTGCGCCGAGCGCGCGGCCAATGCCGCGGGGGCTCTCATGCTGGGCTTCGTTGATGCGCGCCCCCTGGTCGAGCGTATCCAGGGCGGCGGGGTCGATGGTCTGCTGGTGTCGGGGCATGAATTGCTGGACGAGTCCTATCTGGGCGACGCCGCCCTGCTGGGCAAGCTCGATAGCGTGATCCTGCTCGACACGCATCAATCGCCTCTGCTGCGCGTGGCCCACGTGGTCTTGCCCGTGCGCCACCTGGCAGAGAAGGAAGGTCTGGTGACGAACGCCGAAGGACGCGTGCAGCGCCTGCGCCGCGCGGTCGAGGCCCGGCCCGGCGTGCTCGATGAAGGCGAGCTGCTGTATCGCCTGGCGCGTGAGCTGGGGTTGGAGGGCTTCGACGTGGAGTATTCGCTCGATGCGGTCTCCGCCTCTCTGGCGGACTCCTTGAATGAGAGAGCAAGTGGGTAACGCATAAGAAGATGCTCTTCTTTACATTCGCAAAGACGGTCTTCATCCTCGTCGTCGTGTTGGGCGTGCTCACGCCCCTCGCCGCCTGGGCGGAGCGCAAGCAGAGCGCGCTCATGCAAGATCGCATCGGCGTCGACCGGGCGGCAGTGGCGGGGGTGTCCCTGCACGGTTTGCTCCAGCCCATGGCCGATCTGCTGAAGCTTTCCAGTCGCATCATCGATGAAGGTGTGGCCCACGAGCCCGTCAACCGCATCACCCAGGAGCTTTCCGAGCTCGCCGACGATCTCTCCATCGTAGAGTCCTTTTCCCACGTGGTGAGCTTTCGCACCGCCGAGGGCATGGTGCTCTTCGACACCAGCGGCAGGCAGACCGGCGCGGCCGTGTTAGAGGCCCTGCGGGCCTGGTCGGACGACCCCTTCCACACCCTGCTCTATACCCACGGGCATGTTGATCATGTGGGCGGGGCCGGCTGCTTTGTGGCCCACGAGACAGAGCGCGGCAGGCCCGCGCCTCGTGTGGTTGGCCACGAGAACGTCTCGCGCCGTTTCGATCGCTACCGTACGACGAACGGCTACAACCTGATCATCAACGCGCGTCAGTTCGGTGGCCTGAAGGGCATGTTCGAAGGGCGAACGATCGGCGGAGCGATCCAGTTCCTTCCGCGCGAGACGCCCGCCCCGGATCTCACCTTCCAGGACCGGCTGTGCCTGGACATTGGCGGACTCGCGATTGAGCTAAACCACGCCAAGGGCGAGACCGACGACCACATGTGGGCCTGGCTGCCGAGCCGCAAGACCATCTGTGCCGGCGACTTCTTCATCTGGAACTTTCCTAACGCCGGCAATCCGCAGAAGGTGCAACGCTACCCGGTGGAATGGGCGGCAGCCATTCGCTCGATGGTGGCGATGAACGCCGAGCTCTTCATCCCGGCCCACGGACTGCCGATCGAAGGAGCAGACCGTATCCGCGGCGTGCTCAGTGACGTTGCCACGGTGCTCGACAGCGTCATCACCCAGACCTTGGAGATGATGAACTCAGGCGAGCCCCTCGACCGCATCATCCACGAGGTGGAAGTCGATGCCGAGTTCCTGACCAAGCCCTACCTCCGCCCCCTCTACGACGAGCCCGAGTTCGTGGTACGCAACATCTGGCGTCTTTACGGGGGGTGGTACGACGGCAATCCGGCACACCTCAAACCGGCGCCCGACGCGGCGGTGGCAAGAGAGCTGGCGGCACTGGCAGGCGGAGTGCGGCCTCTGGTGCAAAGGGCCACCGAGCTCGCGGATGCCGACGAGCACCGTCTGGCCTGTCATCTGATCGAGATGGCCGTACAGGCCGCGCCCGACGACGAGGATGCCCACGCCGCACGAGCCGCGATCTACAGACGGCGGCGCAAACGCGAATCCTCCCTCATGGCCAAGGGCATCTTCGCCGACGCGGCACATACATCCGAGGCCGTCACGGCCGCGGTGACGAAGTGACCTGTGGCGTGCGGAGCGGCGCCCACAAGGACGTCCGCCTCTCCATACCCACCGACGAGCTCGTATAGAGCGGACCCGCCAGCCGCCCTCAGGCTTCGTGGGGTAGCTGCGGCAGATCGGTGGCCGGGCACTCGGCCTGGCAGCGGTAACAGTAGTAATAGTTGCCGGTCATGAACGTCTGCCACAGCTCGCGCATCCCCTCCCCTCGCAAACGTCGATCGGCATCGTCAGGCCCGTCGCGCAGCAGATCGCGCATCAAGTCGATAAAGAAACGAAGCCCGTAGCGGAACACGGTGTCGCCGCAGCTCTTCTTGTCCACCTGGCCCTCTCCCGAGAGCGCAGCGGCGGGACAAACTTCGACGCACCGTCCGCAATGGTCGCAAAGGTCTTCACTGAGCGGCGAATCGGGGGGCAAGTCGGCCTCGGTAACCACTCCGGCCAGTCGCACGGCGGCACCGAACCGCTTGGTCACCAACAAACCGTTCTCGCCGTAAGAGCCAAGGCCGGCTTTTACCGCGGTCCGTCGCCAGCAGATCTCTCCGCGCATTCCCTTCTTGGGGTCGGCCATGTCGAGGGGGATGAATGCGGGCACGGCCGCCGCTCGTGAGCCCTCGGATTCGAGCAAGCGGCTCACTCGGTGCACGACACGCGCGCACTCGTCGTAGGCATGAATGGTGTCGAACTGAGCGATCTGATTCCTGCCGGAACGAAGCGCCGCCAAACTGTGGCGGACTGCGACTACGACGACGCTCTTTGCCTCGGGCACGATAGCCGCAATATTCTCGGCGTGCTCGGGCAGGTCGGCCACACCGACCACACCGACGAGGTCGGCCCCGGCGTCACGAGCCGCCGCCTTCACTTTCTCGCTGAGATCTTCCTTTGCCACCGCGCGCTTGCCTCGACGCCTCAGTCGTTACAGCGGCGCACGGTCTATGGCAACGCGCAGAGGAGAACAACCGCTCGTCCAGCTACTTGACGAGATTCGACTACTCGAGGCCGTAGATGGCCGTAGATGAAGGACGCCAACGCAATCGTCAGTGTCCTCCGCACGACCGATAGCCGCATCACGGCGATGTGGTAAGCTTTCCGCGAATCATGTTTGACCAGACTTCCCGACACATACGGCGACTCGCAGTCACCCTGACCCTCACCGTGGCCGCATGCAGTCAGCCGACCAGGCCGATCGCGATCGACATGGGAGAGGAGGTCACACTTTCGGCGGGCACCTGCCCCATCATCCACTGCAACACCTATCAGACGGACGCGCTGCCGCTTGTAGGGCCGCAGGCACCGAGCCAGGTCCTGGAAGACGAGGTAATCGACCACCTGTGGTCGTCCCCCATTGCCGGCGGCATTCTCGACTACACCTACGCGGACGGTACGACGATCTTCTGGGTCTCTCAGGTCGATCGGATCATGAAGCTGCGGCTCAACGAAGAGAATGAGCTCGAGAAGATCGCAGAGCTTGCGCTCGAGCCCAACAAGTTTCCCCGCTTCGACCCGGAGGACATGCAACGGATCGTCGCCGAGCTCGATGCCGCAGAGATCGGCAGCGAGGCCTATGACGAGCTGGCCGATGAGTGGAACGGTTATCAGCTCGAAGGCCTGCGCGCCTACTACGCGATGGTCAACAGCCGGGGGATTCTTTATGTGGGCAACCGCGACAGCATAATCGCCTACGGCGATGCCGAGCCTGGCGACCCCTATTCCGGAATCGTGGCCCTCGGCCAGTACGGCTTCAAGAAACTCGAGCTTCAGCTCGGGCTGCGGATGCCGCTGGTGATCATGATCGGCATGAACATCACTCCCGATGGCCACATCATCGCGGTCACCATCGACGGCACCGTCATCGCCATCGAGCCGGACCTGAGCGATGGCGTCTACTACAATCTGTCCGGCGAACAGATCTGGAACAGCGTGGCCATAGACGACAATGGGGCCATCTATGTAGTAGGAACGAAACAGTTTCATAAGCTCATCTGGACGGGCTCGGACTTCAGCGACAAACCCGGAGACGGAGCCTGGATCGAGCCTTATGCAGTGGGCGAGCTCGACAAGACTCTGCGCGCAAAGCGTGGATCCGGCACCACCGCGGCCCTGGTCGGAGGTTCGGACGATAAAGACAAGCTGGTCGTGATTGCCGACGCCGAAGACGTGAACAACCTGGT
>PIVZ01000964.1 GCA_003354045.1 bacterium | reverse complement strand
TCATATCCTTGCTCTCGGGGCACCGCCCATGATCGAGGCGGCGGATTGCCCCGCGCTGAACGGTGCGTACCCGGCGATCATCTTCGCGGACGCCTGTAGTAACTCCGACACCGATCACGACAACATCGGACGCGCGATGATGGGCCGCGGTGCCGTTGGTTTTCTCGGCTCGACCAAGGTGGCCACGGGCGCCCCCGACTGGCAGTCGCCTCTCGACGGCTCCACGCAGTCGCTCGACTACTTCTTCGCTAGCGCCGTCACTTCCGGAGACTACACGTTGGGGCAGGCCCACCAGTGGGCCTTGAGGGAGATGTACACGAACGGCCTGTGGCGTTATCCAGCCTACGAGATGTTCGAGTGGGGTGCGCTCGCGGGGAATCCGAATCTCAGCCTGGCGCCGGCCTACCTGGAGATAGGGCTCACAGAGTCACCGCTGGATTACCTCGAGCCCGGTGTCTCGACGAGCTTCGCCGTTCGGATCGATGAGGGAATAGAGGCCTACGTGCCGGGCACGGGGTACCTGCACTACCGCCACAACGGTGGCACGTGGCAGATCGCGCCGCTCGCGCCGCAAGGCGAGAATCTGTTCCTTGCGACTATCCCGGCGCTGACCTGCGGTGCCGCGCTAGAGTACTACATCAGCGCCGAAGGTGCCCTGGGCGGCGAGATCACCGCGCCATTCGATGCGCCGGTAACGACTTACGGCGCCGAAGTCGTGCATATGACGACCTTTATGGAAGAGACGTTCGACACCGACCCCGGTTGGAGCACTCAGGGCCAGTGGGCCTACGGTCAACCGGTCGGGGGCGGCGGCGAATACGGCGGGCCGGACCCGACGAGCGGTGTCACGGGACGGGGCATCTACGGATACAACCTCGCCGGTGATTACGAAAACAGCCTGCCCGAAACGCATCTGACGACCCCGCCGATCGACTGTACCGGACGTTTCGGCGTACAACTTTCTTTCTGGCGATGGCTCGGCGTCGGACAACCCTCCGGCGATCATGCCTCGTTGCGGGTGAGCAACGACGGGGTCAACTGGACGACCTGGCAGAACGGAGGCGAGTTCGCCGATCGCGAATGGACGTTCGGCGAGTATGACATTTCCGCGATCGCCGATGATCAGCCCACGGTCTACCTGCGCTGGACCGTGGCATCCGACAGCACCTGGCGATACTGTGGATGGAACATCGATGATGTCCGACTCACGAGTCGGACGTGCGCCCAGAACATCCCGGCCGTCTCCG
>PIVZ01000383.1 GCA_003354045.1 bacterium | reverse complement strand
GCTTATTTTTCGGCTCTACCTCGTGAGAGAGGAGCAGTGAAAGCCGGAGCAACCGCTCTGGAGCCGGCTGTGTCGGTGGGGCCGTCGCTCGGCTGTGACGGCGAGTGCGGGGCCTGCGCCCTGCCGGTGCAGCGTACCTGTCTGGCCATCGTCGAGATCACGTCGCGCTGCGATCTGGGTTGCCCGGTCTGTCTCGCGGACTCCGGGAGAAACGGTCGTGATCATGACCTCGCGCAGATAGAGTCGGCGCTCGCGACACTCGTGGACAATCAGTCCGAGGCGCCACCGCTTCAGATCAGCGGCGGCGAGCCTACCTTGCATCCACGAGTCGTGGAGGTGGTCGATGCTGCGTCTCGCCTCGGGCTCGTCAAGATCGAGATCGATACCAACGGCCTGCGGTTGGCTGATGAACCATCGTTTGCTGAACGACTGCGCGATGCCGGCCTTTCTCAGGTCTACCTGCAGATGGATGGCCTGGATCCGGACATATCGCGTTTCATACGCGGTCGGGATCTCACCGAGCACAAGCTGCGAGCCATCGAGAGCTGCGCCCGGGCCGGGCTTCAGGTCGCCTTGTCTGTCACCGTCGTGGCCGGGGTAAACGACGACTGCCTGTGGGAGATGATCCGCTTCGGAGTAGACCACGGACTCTCTGGCGTAAACTTCCAGCCCGCGGTTTCGAGCGGCCGTGCGCCCGCGTCGCTCGACGGCCGATGCCGTCTTACCCCGGAGAGCTTTGCCTGTGCGATCGAGGCACAAAGCGGCGGTGAACTGACGGCCGGCGACCTGATGCCGTCACCTTGCCCGGGACCTCGTTGCGGAGCCATGACTTACGCCTTCGTGCGCGACGGCCGTCTGCTACCGCTTGGCCGAATGTTGAGCGAGCAACGGCTTGGCGAGCACATGGCGGCCAACAGCGATTGGGCACCGCTGCTGCAAGATCTGAAGCTCGAACGACAGGTTGCCGGCTGTTGCGGCATGAACGACACCCCCGCGAGCTGCGATGCGGCGGACGTTTCCGCCAGCTACGTTGCAGACGATCTCCTGGAGAGCTACGACTTCTACTCGATCGGGCTGCACGCAATGATGGACACCCATGATTTCGACCTCGCGCGGGCGCGTCGTTGTTGCGTCCACGAGCTCAGGCTGGACGGCAAGCTCGTTCCGTTCTGTCTCTACAACACCACCTGCCGCTCTCGGATCGGCCGGCAATGATCACAGGCGCGCGCGCCGTTTGACATCGCCGCTCTTGTCGCGTTATTCAGGATCGCCGGGAGTTCAAAGATGCGGAGTAGTTGCCGTGCTGCATGACTTCAGTGCAGCCGGCCGGCCCATGGGGAACGGGCCGGATAGTATCTCTCGCCACCATGTAAAGGCCGATTCTCTCCCAGGGCGAGAGAGGCGCGGTCGTGCGTGCGGCGCCGCGAAGTGGAGGGCGAGAACCCTCTCGGTGACGAGCCGCGCGGTTCTCTCGGTTGCAGTCATAGCGGCCACCGCCATTTTGTGGTCCCCGGGTGCTGCGCGTTCAGAGTATCGCGAAATCGAGGTCAAGGACGGTGGAAAGATCACCGGCAAGGTGAGCTTCCATGGTGAGGTGCCTTTGGACGCGATCGAACGGTATCCGATCTCGGGCAAATCGCCGGGCTGCGGCAGGGGACACCGGGATGTGGCCACGATAGACGTCGAGGGCGACGCGCTGAGAGGCAGTTTCGTCCTGCTCGACGGGATGACCGAAGGGAAGAAATGGCCGCAAGCCGGCGAAGCCGTGCTCGACCAGCAGGACTGCCGTTTCGTTCCTGCCCTACAAATCGTGAGGAGCGGAACGAGGATGACCATCAGAAACAGCGACGATGGTGTCCTTCACAACATCAACATGCGTGAGCTCATCGAGCTGTCGAGCGGCCGGATGGTTTACGGCACGGTGTTCAACATCGCGCAGCCGATCGTAGGGGAGGTGATGAAAAGAATCAGTCCGAAGAAATCGCCATACCTCAGCGTCAGCTGTGAGCTCCACAACTTCATGATTGCCCACGTGCTCGCGCCCGAGCACCCGTACGCCGCACTCGTAGACGACGACGGGACTTTCGTCCTGGATAACGTGCCTCCCGGGGAACATTCCGTAGTTGCCTGGCATCCCAAGCTCGGCAAAAGAAGCGTGCCCGTCACCGTGGAGGCAAACGGGACGGCGGAGGCGAACTTCACGTTCGGCGAATAGCGAGCCTGGTTTCCGTCTCGCTCCGGCCTCCCACGGACCCAACTTCGAATGCCCCGGACACCAGGGGCAGGCGGGCCTACTCTTCCTTACGTATCTCGTGGATGAACCGGACGTTGTCGAAATGTATTCCTAGCTGCTTGCTGTAGAAGTCCGACATTATCGCGCCGCGGCCATAGCGAACGAGATCGCCTACCTTGTAATCGCCTGTCGGTCCCGCCACCCATTCGGCTTGGCGTCCCTGCGGCTGCACCAGTATGTAGACGTAAGGCGCGGCGTGCATGGTCTTCGCCACCCTCCCGCCCAAGGGGAATTGGGCCTGCGCGCGAATCTGAGCCCGCCTTTTCTCGATGGCCGCGGCTTCCTCGGGGGTCAGCCACGAGCCGATCTCGCCGTCTTCATTGAACGTCGCATACTCGACCAGGTTCGTTCCAGCACCGCCGATCGAGTAGACCCAATCCTCATAGGTCAGCATCGCCATCATCGCGCGCCGTGAGGCGAGCTTCGACTCATACATACGCCAGGGGCCGAGCCCGCCGCCCGGCTTGATCGGCGCTGCCTCTATGCTGTCGAGGAACTCAGGGCCGTTGAGCCCTCCGACGGCGTAGAGTCTGCCGCCGTGAACCGCGAGACCTTGCCCGTAGCGCTCGACAACCATTGGGGAGGTCTTCTGCCACTTGCCGAACCCCGCTTCATCCAGCACCTTGGACCACTCGACGTCTCGCAGCGAGGCGCCGCCGAGCTGGTCGTGGCTGCCGGCCACGTAGACGATTCCGTCCACGCTCTTCACGCCGCTGATGTAGCGCATCACGGTCAGCCTTTCGGGTTCTTCGAACCATTCGTCGGTTCCGCCGCCGGCGAGAATCTTGGTGTGCTCGACCGAGTTGAGCATGTCGCCGCTGAACCCTCCGATCGCATAGATGGTTCCGTCTATGAGCACCGTCTTCGAGCAACGGCGCGGCATGACCATGGCCTGCGTCTCCGTTACCCACGGCGACAGGGTGCCGTCTTCGCGAATACGCGAGCGTTCTACCGTGCGCAGCAAGACCTGGCCGGACGGGCCGTTGCCACCGCCGATGACATAGATGTAGCCGTCCTGGTACTCCGCGTCGAAATAGCCGCGCGCCTCGTTCATCGGCGGCCCCGGCTTCCAGGGTCCGAGTGAGCCGTCGCTCTGGATCCGAGCGTATTCGGTGGACTTGAGGAAGTTCGTCCCGATCGCTCCCCCCATGGCGTAGATGACGCCGTTGACTTCGACTGCCGCAAGGCCCTGGCGAGTCACACTGAGCGGGTTGGCCTGCTTCCAGACCGGCTTCCAGGTGCGCGAGTCGTCCTCCCGTGCACGCGAGTCGTCCTCCCGCGCACGCGACTCGTTCTCCCGTGTGTGCGAATCGCCCGTGCAGCCGAGTAGGGCTACCAGGACGCATAATATCACTGAGTGGCGTTTCATCGTGGCCTTCCCCCGAGTAGTAGCGCGGAGATTCTACTCGAAAGGCCGCGTCTCGTCACATGCGCGCAGCGCCCGTCTTGTTGTTCCCGGTTACGGAAGCTCGCAACGGACCCGGCGGCCGTTGCTGTCACACACGAGATCTGCCGACACCGTGTCGTTGCCGATCGTCAGGTTGATCCTTGCCGCGCCGGCGCCCAGAGTGAGGAGGCCCAGATCGGAAGCCTTCCAGACGCTCTTGTATTCGTTGCTCTTTCTGTTCGCGATCAGCGCCTTGCGGACACCATCGACGTTGGCGTCCGGATCGAAATAACGGAACTTCGGCTTTGATTTCTGAAGATCGACGAAGAGCCGATCGAGGTCGGCCGTGTACTGGGTCACATCGTTGTGGACGATCTCGAGTGTCACGGTCTCCTCGTCGGGCTGGATTGTGGCGCCTGGCGCGAGATTGAAACGAAGGTTTATCCCGAGCTTATCGGGTTTGTCCTCGGAGCCGATCTTCAGCTTCACTCTTACGCGTTCGAAACCGACGCTTCCTCCCTGGCCGGGCTGAGCACATTCGTTGCATCCGTCGCTCAACGGGTCGGCAGCGCAGGTTCCGTCACAGCAATTGCCGACGCCATCGACGTCGTCGTCGAACTGGCTCGCGTTGGCCACCAGAGCGCAGTTATCGTCACAAGGCGTCGAGGCCTGAACGTCGGTATCGGTGCAGTACCTGTCTCCTACGATTCCGCTCCCGTCTCCGTCGTCACCGACTCCGTCACCGTCGCTATCGATCGCGGCCCCGAACGCGACCTCGACACTGTGCTGCGCCGTGCCGCCGCTCGAGACCAGCAAAGCGCCGCTGCCGGCGGTGCCGGGATCGTCGAGCGTCAGATCCACGCCCGAGGCCGTTGCCAGAGTGACGGTCTCGGTGGTCGTATCGGCATCGCCATCGGGGGAGACGATGGCCACGCCGCCGGTTGCCTGTAGAGCGATCTGGATGCCGCCGCCGCCCGGGTCGGCAACATTGCCGAATAGATCGACGGGCAGCAGGCGCAGGGTCCGTTGCGATGTGGCGCCGTCGTCCGGGATTACCAGGCGGTCAATCGGGAACACCAGCACGCGGCCGCCGCCGCCAGGCGCGGGGCGAAGTCTCAGCCGCTTGGTCGCCCGGAATCCGGTCGCCGAGATCTCCTCGAACAAGCGGGCGCTGCTTGCATCGCCACTGACGACGATCAGCTGATCGGTGCTCGGGCTGTCCCCGTCTACCGGTATGGCGAAAGGCGTGCCCAGCACCGGATGACAGGGGGCGGGCAGATAATACCGATAATGCGCTATTTACTAGACATAATTAAATCAGGGAGCGGCTCCGGGAATGTGACCTCCAGCCCGGCAGGTATTGATTCTGGTTTTATTGGTAG
>PIVZ01000963.1 GCA_003354045.1 bacterium | reverse complement strand
GTAACCACAAACGACAGAGGGGATTGGACGCATGAGGCGATACCAGACGTGGCTCATGGAAGGACTGTGCGCGGCCACCCTGCTGCTGGGAACGATCGTCGCGGGGCCGGTCGCGGCGACCACATGGGGAAGGCTCCGGCGGCACTACCAGTAGAGTCAGAGCCGACTGGAATCGACCGGTCGCAGCGCGTCGGGCCGACTCGTCACCGCGCTACTGCGCCAGGACGAGCTTGCCGGAGAGCACCCGCCCGTCGAACTCGAGGCGCGAGAAGTAGACCCCCGAGCCGACCGGCTGCCCCGCGTCATCCCGTCCATCCCATTCGACGTGATAGGCGTCGCGTTCGAGTAGCCCGTCCACCAGGGTGCGGACCGCGCGACCACCGACGTCATAGATGAGCAGGCGAACATGATCGGCCGCCGGCAACTCGAAGCTGATGACGGCACTCGGATTGAACGGATTCGGCTGATTCGGGTGGAGTACGAGCCGTATCGGTAGCGCCCCGGCGACGGTGATCGTCCGCAACTCGAAGGTCTGCGTATCCCCGGAGCGATCGATCGCCTGCAAACGATAAGAGTAGGTCTCTCCCGGGGTCACGGTCCGATCGATGAACTCATAGTGAGCGCCGCCTGGGTCGCGCGCCGGGATCGGCGCGCTGTTCACGGCTGCGAGGCGTTCGTCGCCGGTCGAGGTCCGGAGCACGTTGAACCCCTGACTGTTCTGCTCGAAGCCGGTCTCCCAGATCAGGGTGACCACCCCGTCCCGACTCGTCACCTCGAAGGAGGCGAGCTCGACGGGACTGAGCATCTGCAATCCGGCGAGTTCCGCGATGCAGGCGACCGCACCGCGAGCGAACTCCGTCAGATAGTAGACATCCAGGTGCTCGAGGAGATCCTGGGTGGAGTGATAGTAGGGATTCCAGTCGGGAGCGCCGTGTAGCTGGGCGTCGATGCCGAAGATGGCGGGGTAGCCGTGCTGGGCAAACCAGAAGTGATCACTTCCCCACATCGGATCTTCACTCAGCACCAGATACTGATTGCACGTCGTGTAGTCGACCAGGCATTGCGCCAGATGTTCGCCCAGCTGCTGGGAGAGACCCTGGTCGGCGAAGACGTTGGCGTCCCACTCCTGCAGCTTGTGATGGACGTAGCCGATCATGTCCAGATTGATCACGCCGCGCACGTCGAGTGCCTGCGGGATGGCGATGTCCTCGACCCAGTGCTTGCCGCCGTAGAGGCCCTGCTCCTCGCCG
>PIVZ01000962.1 GCA_003354045.1 bacterium | reverse complement strand
GGCGAACGCAAGGCCCTTTACGTGGAAGATGCCCTTGGCGGCCTCGCCCCACGGACCCGGCAAGCCCACCGTTAGCGCCAGACTCAGGCCCTTCAGAGGCCGGGCTTCTTCAACTGTCAAGTATTCCGCCCTTGCTCGGTGTGGGCGCCGTCTCGAGCGGCAAGGGATAGCCGGAGCCGACGCGGGTCGCCAACCGCCAAACAGGCCTGTAGTGACACCGGGTGCTTTGGTGATCTCCGAAATCTCCCTATACACAATCAGGATGCTCGCGAGCCCCGGACGTATCCGCGGCAGCGCCGATGCCCGAGGCTTCCGGTATGAACGACCACCGCCCGCGGGCTGAGAAACGAAGCAGCGCGATGGCAGTCGAATTCGAACCCGCTTACTTCACTCTGCTCGGCAGCGGAGAGCTCGAGGAGCGCGTCAGGCGCGCCCACCACGCGTTGCGCAGTTGCGACCTGTGCGCCCGCTATTGCCACGTGAACAGGCTGGAGACTCTCGATGGAGCCGTCTGCCGAACGGGAGGGAGGGCAGTGCTCAATGGTTTCGGCGCACATCACGGCGAGGAGGATCCACTTCGCGGCCGCCGAGGCTCGGGCACTCTGTTCTTCAGCTGGTGTAACCTGCGTTGCGTGTACTGCCAGAACTGGGAGATCAGCCACACGGGCATGGGCAACGAGATCACGCCCGAGAGCATGGCCCGCCTCATGCTCCAGCTACAGGACGAGGGCTGTCATAACATCAACTTCGTCACACCGAGCCACGTGGTGGCCCAGATCCTCACAGCGGTGCAGATCGCGGCCGCACAGGGCCTTCGACTACCGTTGGTCTACAACACCGGAGGCTACGACAGTCCCGAAGCCTTGAAACTTCTCGACGGCGTGATCGACATCTACATGCCGGACGTCAAGTACGGGTCGTCTCCTCACGGCCACCGCTACTCGCACGTGCGCGACTACGCGGCAGTCAATCAAGCGGCGGTGCGAGAGATGCACCGTCAAGTAGGAGACTTGCAGCTCGACGCAACAGGAGTGGCACGTCGCGGCTTACTGGTGCGCCATCTGGTGCTGCCCGGCGACCTGGCCAACACGGAAGCGGTGCTGGCTTTCCTGGCCAACCAGATCTCGCGCAACACTTACATAAACATCATGGACCAGTACCGCCCCTGCTACCGGGCCCATGAGTATCCGGACCTCGATCGCCAACTCGACCAGGCGGAGTACGAACGGGCCCTCGATCTGGCGGAGCGCG
>PIVZ01000961.1 GCA_003354045.1 bacterium | reverse complement strand
GCGCGCTCATCAACGCGGTCGAGAAGTACGGCCGATACGTGCCCGCCGAGGATCCCAAGACGGAAGCTGCCGCCGAGCCGGAGGCCGCGACTGAGCCGGAGCCCGCGTTGGCATAGCCGGCTGCGGCAACAGCGACCCGGGCGTGTGCGCCCCTTTTCCGAGCAGCTCTTACGGATTGCCCGTCCCGCCCGCGCGGCAACTGCCGTCTTCCGCTATGCTCCCGCCTGTGGTTCCGGTCTTACACTAGCAGCAAGAGGTGAGCAGGGATGGTTACTATGCTGATCGCGCAGGACGGTGGCTCGATGTGGTGTCGTTGGGCCAAGCGCGCGCGACGGGCTTTATTCGTCGCGGTGGTGTGCCTGCTCGTCTCGGCGAGCTGCACTCCACAGGGCGGTGACAACGGCGGGGACAACGCGTCTGACAATGCCACGGACAACGACAACGCGAGCGCTAATGACAACGGAGCCGTGAACGACAACGGAGCCGTGAACGACGATGGTCCCGGCAACGATAACGATAATGATAACGGGGTCGGTGGCGGAACGCCTTCGAGTCTGCTGTACGTCCTGCAGCCCAACGCCGTGGAACTCGATGACCTGGCGGGATCCAACTTCAAATGGCTCGTGCTCGAGCCGTCACTCAACGGTGATGCGGCCAGCGACTTGACGAGCGCTGAGGTTCAGAGCATTCGCAGTGGCGGACCCTGCGGCGACAAGACGATCCTCGCCTACCTGAGCATCGGGGAGGCCGAGGACTACCGCGACTACTGGAACACCGACTGGGTCGACGGCGACGAGGGGCCGCCGATTGCCGGCGTGGCGCCCGACTGGCTCGGGCCGACCAATCCCGATTGGCTGGGTAACTACAAAGTGCGCTACTGGGACGAGGGTTGGCAGGCGGTGATCCTTGGCACGCCCGACGGCCCCGGCAAGACGCCGCTTGACCGCATCATCGACGCCGGGTTCGACGGCGTCTACCTCGACATTGTCGACGCCTACTACTTTTGGAGTGAGGCCGAGGGCGGCGAGGAGCTTACGCGGATGGAGGCCCGTCGCCGCATGATCGAATGGGTGGCTGCCATCGCGACCTATGCCCGCGAAACACGAGGGGCCGAGGGTTTTATGGTCTTTCCCCAGAACGCGTCGGACATCATTCGCGACGATGACGACGAGCTGGACGAACTAAGCGAGACCTACTTCGCCGCGGTCAGTGGCATCGGTATTGAGGACCTCTACTACGACGAGACGACAGCC
>PIVZ01000382.1 GCA_003354045.1 bacterium | reverse complement strand
CTGACCGTCGGAGAATGGCTGGTTGCCGTTGGCGCCATCGCCGTCCGAGTCGAAGGCTTGCGAGCTGTCGGCGTCGTGGCAACTCAGACAGAATCCCTCCAAGCTCGCACCGGTGCCATCATAACTGTAGGAGGCCAGGGTGTCTGCGTCCTGGACTTCTACCGATGGCTCGGCGATGGACTGGTGCAGGCTCTGGTCGTGGCAAACCAGGCAGTCACTCTCATTCACGATCTGGGCACTGCTGCCGTCGCTCACATGATGACTGATGCGCTCGAAGTCGCCGCCCGTGGTCGCAACCTTACGGCGGTAATCCCCTCCGGGACCGGAGGGCTGGGTAGACCCATGACAGGTCAAGCAACTCGCGATGAAACCGCTGCTGTGTAGGTGGCAACTGGTGCACACCCCGTCCGGCTGCGAATCCGGGCCGTAGTCCGCGTGGAAGTTCCCAGCGGCACCCGGTTCATAGTAGAGGGTCGAGGCATGGCAGGCCTGACAGATGTCGTTCTCGGGCGGGTTGCCTGAGTCAACGAACTCGTCCGCGGCGGTAAATCTTATCGTGGCATCGACCGTACGCAGGATCGCCGTAGGCCACCAGTATGGACCGGGATCGCCCGGGTCGATCTCCTTGATCTCGGCCGA
This sequence comes from bacterium, assembly GCA_003354045.1. GTDB lineage: Bacteria > Desulfobacterota > Binatia > UBA1149 > CAITLU01 > PIVZ01. Next base: position 4,439 of record PIVZ01000382.1, on the reverse strand, counting down.
CAAGTCCACGCGCACGAGCTTGCCGTAGCTGGTGCCGTAGGCCTCGTCCTGCGTCTGCTTGTGCGGGTCGTGACAACCCCAGCAATCGACTTCCCAGTCGCCATACCCGTTGTCGCTTGTGCGGCTCGAATGGGTCGATGCCGCGGGTCCGCGCCCGCCGTCCACGTGGCAGCCTTCGCAAAGGGTTCCAATCATGGTGGGATAGGACGGATAGTGCATGCTATGGCAGGTCGTCTCGCAGTTCTTATGATCGTCTGGCAGAGGGGTACGAGCCCCCGCAGCACGCTCCAAAACCCCACGCCGTGCGGGCGCTCGGACCACCGGCGCAGCATCGAGCTCGAAGCTATGGACCCTGCCGGTGCCGTTCGAGGTCACATAGAGCCAGGTTCCGTCTGAGACCGCATCGACCGGAAGGACGAGGTCCCCCGTCCAGTAACCACCATTGCGATAGCCAACGAGGTCGAGCAGGTTGCCGCTGGTGTCGAGCATGGCCACGACGCTCAGCGTATTGTCGACCACATAGAGCGTCCCCTCCGGCCCGGTGCCGAGACCGATCGGCCTGAAGAAAGCCGGGTCGCCCGCGTCGTTGAGCGGAGCCGCGATGGCGTGGAGGAACTGGCCCTGCATGTCGAAGACCCCGACGTCGCCGTACATGAGATCGCTCACGAAGATCGTGCCGCTCTGCTCATCCACCACTATGTCGGTAGGGAACCAGAATGGATCGTACTGGCGCAGATAGAGACCGTCGCTATCGTACACCTTGACGAGGGCGGCAATGCTGTCCACGACGTAAACCGTACCGTCGGAGGTGACCCAAACGGCATTGGGTTTGAGGAACTCGCCCCCACCCGCGCCGAGGTGGCCGGTGAGTTCCCCGTCTTCGAATATCCGAACCGACCCGTCCGCCTCGTCACCGACGTACACACGCAGGGGCGCCGCGACACCGCGCTCTTCGGCCGACGGCTGGAATACTGCAACACCGAGAGGTCGAGCAACACCAGTCAGCGTGCCTACGCGCGTGCCCGCCCGCTCGAGTATGGCGACACGACCGCTTTGTGTATCGGATACGTAAAGGAGCCCTTGCGGGCCAATGGCTATGCGCGTTGGGGAATCGAAACCGCCAAGCCGGTCACGCGCTCCCGCCGGAGCAACGGGATTGCAGACCGACGGCTCGCCCGTGCACTCGAACCCGGGTTCAACCATACAGGCATCCGAACAGCCGTCACCGCCGAGGGTATTGCCGTCGTCGCAGGCATATGAGCCGTTGAGCACACCGTCACCGCAAATGGGCCCGCAAGTGATCGATGGCCTCCCAAACTTCACCCGCCCGGCGAGATTCTTGCTCAGCCGCCGCTGGAAGCGGCCGCAGAAGCTTCGCTCTCCTATCTCGAAGCGTAGCTCGACGTATGGGTCCTGGCCGGCCTCCCTCGGCAGCGGTCCGACCAGCGCCTCGTAGCCCTCCCCGCGCATGCGTACGGTGACCTTTCCAGGCTTGTAGCCGAGCGTGCGTATGCCGCCGATCTCGGCGCTCTTGTCCGAGTACTCGAAGCCCCGGCTCTTGACGCGCCAGCGCCCCGCGGGGACCAGCCCGCAAGGCAGATCCAGCGCTACGTCATAACCGCCCGAAGCCGACAGGCGCAGCGAGATGTCCTGCGGACACGCGGGGCTACCTAGACTGACGAGCGCGGTGTCCCTTCTGAAAGCGATTACGGCAGTGTCACGACGGTCGTCGGCGAAATCGTTGAACTTCGCGACCCTGCCACCGGTGAGCGTCTCGCTCCCCCAGCCGGTGCTGGTAAGCGCGAGCGAAATGCAACAGAAAACAACAACCTGCGCGTAGCGCATGAGCTCCTCCCCCGGCTCTTCAGGTGGTGCCGGACCTCCGCCCGGGGCAGGTCGTACATCAATCGTTCACACGTTTTTCGGTCATTGGCAAGCAGGCGTGGGTAGTTCTTGGCCTTCCTGCTCGAATCCCCCGGCCCCGTGCCGCAAAAACGAATATGTGCGGCGCAAGGCCCTCGACAGCCACCGTGCTGACGTCAAAACGACACACTTCGTCTCCTCTCGCGTTGACTAGGAGCATGCCTGGGGTCTATAAGATCGAAGAACTGTCGATAAGGGTGCGTATACGTATGGATCGATTTGCTCCCGTTCCTGACCCAGTCCGTTGTCGGACGTGTCGAGAACTCGTAAAGGCCTTGCTCTTTCAGGCTGAGAATCAGCTCGGCTCCTTTCCGCTCCCGCCAGTGCTCCATTCTGTGAGGATACCTACTCAACATGCAACGGCACCTGCTTTGCAGGTCAATGAAGATAGTTAATGGGGATAGAAGTGATGAAACATAGAACTTTACTGGTTGTCTTCAGCGTCTCGTTCGCCCTTGCTACAAGCGTAGCTCTGCTCACCCCACGCCCGGCGGCGGCGGGGGAGAGCGGCTCGCGGGGGGACCACCTGGTCTGCTACAAGTCCAGGAAAAACCTCAATATCGAGGGCACGATCGTGGAGACCTACATGAAGCAGTTCGGAACGCTGAACAACTGCGTGGTCAAGAGGGCGGCCCAGTTCTGCGCACCTGCGCACAAGAAGGTCCACCAGTTCGGAGGCGGGGCCGTTGGGAACTCCTTCGAAGGCAGAGCCTGGCTAACCGACATGCTCTGTTACAAGTTCGCCTGCGACGAGGCGGACCCTATCGATCGCTTCAAAGTCTTCGACCAGTTCGGCACTCGCGGTGTGAAGCTCAAGACGCCGGCCAAGCTGTGCGTTCCGGCAACCAAGAATATCTGCCCCGACACCGAAGACACGTTCGCCCGCAAGTGCGACAACATTGATGACGAGGCACAGTGCAACGGCTCCTGGCAGATCAACAACAGGGATGTAGCGACGAGCTGATACTGGGGCGAGAACCACAATGGACCGGGAACGTCGTGCCGGGGCTGCGGCCCGGATAATCAGCTCTCTGGCTTCTGTACTAATGAGTGTGGCACGGCACCGAGCTGCGCCGACACGAATCTGACTTACAGCGGTGACCGGTGTAGGGGGATCAACGACGCGACTGAGTGCAACGGATCCTTCCATGTCAGCGACAATCGATCCGAGAACGGCCGTGGGCTGAAATCCTGCTACTGGGGCATCAGACACGATGGCAACGGACCAGACTGCTATGGCTGCGGCCCGGACAATGAGGTCGCTGGTCTCTGTACTAATGGATGCGGCCCAGCGCTGAGCTGTGCCGACGGGAGTCTGACTTACAGCGGTTACGAGAACCGTTGTTCGGAGATCGAGGACGAGACCGAGTGCAACGACTCCTTTCATATCGGCAATGATAAAGAGTTGACTTCTTGCTATTGGGGCGACAACCACAATGGTGAAGGAACAGACTGCTGGGGCTGCGGCCGGCAGAATTGGGGCGCCGGTCATTGTACGAACACCTGTGACGCACCGTAACCCACGCATCTGACGTCGACGCCGCCCGCCGATGGGCGGCGTCGATCGACTGGAGCCCGCCTTGACGACAACGGGATTGTCAAGGCGGGCTTTGTGTTCCGAGGTGGTGACGGCCAATCCCCTCGCTCTCGCGCCGGATTCACGCCACTCGGTGGCACTCTACCTAGAGGAACTCACTCAGCTCCACGTGCCCGACTCGTTGGTGGCATGAGACACACTTCTTGTCGTTCCCGAGAAAAAAGCGTTCGTGGGCGATCTGCGCCCTGGCATCCTGGGACGTCGATAGCAATATAGTTCGATGACAGCTCAGGCAGGCGGAATCGAACGTGTAGGCGAGCCGCTCTTCCCGCTTTGCCTGCCAGTCGATGTCTGCGGTGCCTGCGACGATCTCTACCCAGTACGCATGCAGCCCGGCGCGCATCTTCTCGATCAGAAGCGAAGACCATCCGTCTTGCGGAAGGTGGCAGGTGACGCAGGTCGTGCGGGTGCCCGAGGGATTGCGCCCGCCGTGGACCGATGCCTCGAAGGCTTCGATCATTGGCCTCATCGTGTGGCACCCTCCGCAGAAGCCTGCGTCGGACGTTTCCTGGTGGGCCAGGGCGGCCAATACGACGAGAACCGCTGCTCCCCCAAAGATCGCGATCGCCCAGTTGGCGGTCCGTAGCACAGTACGGCGAGCAGACGGCGATCCTCGATCGACCTTCCGTTGTGATGCCGTGCGGGCAAGCTTGGCCACGTTACCTGTTCCTCATCCCTTCAAGCAGAAAGACGCGCGGTGGCTGGTCCGCCCGCCGTCTCCTTGGACTCCTTGAACGGAGTTTCGCTGTATACTACAGTCTCTACGTTCTGGCACCTGCTGCAAATGCTAAAGAGACTCTCCCGCCGTCGACTGCTCGTTGCACTGGGGGCGCTTCCCGTCGCCGGATTCCTGGGGCTGTGGACTCGCCACGTGCAGACACGCGGGCAGGCCACGCTAGACCCGGAAGCGGCCGAGGCG
>PIVZ01000960.1 GCA_003354045.1 bacterium | reverse complement strand
TGGCCGAGGGCATCTTCACCCTGGTCTTGAGTGGGTCTTCCTCCAGGTCCACCAGCTTCTCGTAGTGGCGCAATGCCTCGTCGAGATCACCGTCGCTCACCAGCAAACCGCCGACCTGGCGATGGGCCTCGGCCAAGCCCGGGTTGTACTCGATCGCCTTGCGATAACTTTCGATTGCCTTGTTCCGATAACCGAGGCGCTCGTACACGTACCCCTTGTGGAGATGGAGCTGGTGGTCGGTGGGGTTGAGCTTGGCCGCGTGCCTAAACGAGCGCAGCGCATCGTTGAAGCGGCCGGCACTGGCCAGCGCCTTGCCGAGAGAGAAGTTGGCCAGGAAGGAATCGGGATTGAGCATGGTCGCACGCGTGAGCGTATCCGCGGCCTTGCCGTGCTCGCCAATGCGGTTGTAGAGTGAGCCGAGTTGCACGAGTGCCTCGATGTTGTTGGGCACTATTTCGAGGGCTTCGACGTACTCCTCAATCGCATCGTCGTAGAGCTGAAGGGATACGAGCAGACTGGCCACCAGCATGCGGCGGTCGGCGTCGCCCGGCTCGAGGGCCTTGAGCGCCAGCGCGTGCTCCAGCGCGCGCCTCAGCGCACCGGCACGGACGTAGAGATCGGTGAGCGCGATGCGCAGACGCGGCTCGCGCGGGTCGAGAGCCACCGCCTTGACCATCTCCTTGACGGCGCGCTCATAGTCGCCCTCGTAGCTGGCCATGAGGCCGATGAGATAGTGGGTGGCCGCCTTCTCCTTGGCCGTGAGATCGGGGGCGCGCGGGTAGTCAATGGTAACCGCAACCGGCTCGGCCTCCTGGGGAGGTGGTTGTGGGGTTGGCTGCACGGGAACCCCCGCCGTCGGAGTGCACCCGGCAAAGGCGAGAACGCCCGCCAGTGCAAGAATTGCGGCGCGGCCGCCGTGTTGCACGTATCGTCGCATCGGTCAGCCCACGAAGCTATCACGCACATTGCGTGAGTAACAATGAGGCTCCCGCGGGCGGCAGCTTGAAAAACCTTCGAATGCGTCGGGTTACAGTCGCTTGCGCCGTTGCCGCCGGCGGGCTAATGGCTAGCGCCACATGTTCACGCGTTGGCTTTTCACCGTATTCCCGGCCGAGATACTCGCCGGCTGGCAATTGGTCCGTCGCGACCTCGTCTTGTGGGTCGCGCTGGCCGCCCTGCTGGCCCTGGCTACCTCGGCATTGCCCACCGACGCCGAGGCCGGCGTCAACCTGGCGACCATCAACGGCCTGTTTACT
>PIVZ01000381.1 GCA_003354045.1 bacterium | reverse complement strand
TGCCGTTTAGGTGCTGTACGGCGGCTAGCTTGTGAGCCGGCGAGAGGTGCGCGTACCTCAACGTCATCTCGATGGTCTTGTGCCCCATCAACTCCTTGACGGTGTAGAGATCGACTCCCGCCATTACCAGACGGCTCGCGAACCTTGAACCGCTGATGCGAGAGGGACGAGTTCGACTCTTACTGGATCTGGCCGGTGCATCTGTCGAGCCAACCGGTCCGAACCCTGTTTCGCGTCTCGGAAGGGCGTGGTGGTCGGTGAGACCCGAGTCACCGGGGATTTACCAGGGCGCCGTCCGTATTGACAAGAAATCGGAGCGGCAATTCTTCGGCACAATATCAATCTCGTCCGAGGAGACGCTCCACTTTTCTTTCGTAGTCGTGCAACCAAGCGCCGTCACACGGGAGGTTTGGGCGTGGATTGTACGCTTTCTAGGACCGATCCTGACGCTTCCTGGCCTGCTCGTATTCGTGGAAAGCATGCGGAAGAAGAAGCAGGAACGACTACGCAAGCAGGCGGAAGAGTCGAGGATCATCATTCCCTAACGGGTGATGTTAAGGAGGACTCTCGCGGGGCTGGGACGCCGTTGTGACCTTCCTCGCACCCGAAGGGGGGAGAGGTGAGCGCCTGGCCTCCCGCAAGCTTCCAGTTCTTGACTACGGGCTCATAAATAAGGTAACATCTTCACCACGAGCCGACAGCACCCACGCCTCTGGCTCTCTACCGTAGGCAAATAGGATCGCAGCCTTAATCTTGTGGGCGGGGCAAACTCGCCGCAAGTGCAAGCCGCGAGCCCGCCGGTGCTGCACAACAAGGAGCAAGAGGGCATCAGTACACAGAGACAAGGCCTCGCTATGCAAGCAGATCTCGTAAGTTTTCTAGACCAACCACCAACAGGGATAGCGCCAGCCATGAATATCTATCAACGGAAAGTAACACCGGCGGGCATTGGAGGATGGCTGAGGCTCACCCTGTCTTTGTCGGCGCTGTTGTCGTGCACACTGGCTGTCACGCCGGCTTTCGCCCAGCCGTGTCCGGGAGCTGCTCCCCTCGCCTTCAACCAAGTCGCTAAGAAGTTAACTTTTGCCAGCACTATCGTATGCACCGATGGCGTCCCTAGTGGCGCCGCAACCGCCTGTATGAAGCTTACGACGGCGCCGACGGCGAGCAGCAACACCTTGGCAGCGCTATGGCCGAACACAGCTCTTCGTTTGGGCGATGCCACGGGTGGGTGCATGTTCAACTGCTCGACCGGCCCTTGCCGAGTCGGCAACGACGGCCTCCCCGTCGAGCTACTAAGCTTCGGCGTGGAGTAGCGGTCAGTCGTGCGGCGCGGACACGATCCCGCAACGCCCTTTTTCGAGCCGCGGGAGCAAGAGGGCATCGGTACGCACAGACAAGGCCCCCACGGGGGGCATTGCCTTTCGCTGAAAATACGTCGCGCGTTTGAAGGCAGGCTAGTAACGTAACGGGCAGGGGCCTCGGGTGACGCCCCCGGTACCCCCTCGGCAACAACGAATCGACGGCGCTGGGCGTCTACCTCTGCCTACCTGTCCGACGAGCTAGGTGCTCAGGACGGGCCAGAAGCCCATCCAAGCGGCCAAGAACGAGATATATGAGCGTTGTCTGTGAGCTACGCAGCATCGAGAGCCAAAGGGGAGGGGAAGCGTTGCTGCTCCGTCCCGACATAGGAAGTTGCCCGTCGTCCTACGAGCACCGTACCGATCTGGTGTCTGTAGTGGTGTCAGTATTGGTGTCAGTTGCGGTGCCGTTTAGGTGCTGTACGGCGGCTAGCTTGTGAGCCGGCGAGAGGTGCGCGTACCTCAACGTCATCTCGATAGTTCCGCTTTGCTTAGGCTGATTCGATTCACCGCGTGCTGTGCGAAAATTGGGCCGTGCTCTACACAGCCTCCCGATAGTACAATTTAAGCACTCCGCCGAGCCCTTCGCTACACCGAATACGGCCGACATTCCGGGGCCGTCCTCGCGGCGATCGAATCAGACGGTTGTCGAGTCCCTGGAGGTTACGGTAGAGATGGTAATGTTTTGCATACTCGGCGACGGCGAGCAGCAGAGATTCTCGCCGCGAACGGGCAAGACGTGTACGAGTCCTCGACACATCGTGCCCGCTCATGCTGAGAATCCGCTCGGTTGAGAATCTGCTCGGCAATTTCTGACGAATACTCGACGAATTCTTCCCGTTCACGTTGAGAATCTGCTCGGCTTAGCCTCACTCCGCCGCTTCGATCGTGGCTGCACCACCGCCGCCGCGGGCACCACGGCGCCTGCGTCGGCGCGGCACGGCACCTTCCAGGGGCATCTTCGGCGCCGCGCCACCTCGGGTCCGGTGCGGGCGTCGACTCCTCGGCGGCAACGCGCCTGTCTGGCCCGAGTCGAAGTTCCGCACCGTCGTGCGCGGCAATTCCATTCCGATCACACGCTGGATATCGCGCAATCGCTCTTCCTCGTCCGGCGATACGAATGTGATTACGTCGCCGGTCTTACCCGCGCGGCCGGTGCGGCCGGCACGGTGGATGTAGTCTTCCGGCGAGTGCGGCACATCGAAGTTGATCACATGCGAGATGTCGTTCACGTCGAGGCCGCGGGCAGCAACGTCGGTGCCGACCAGCACCGGGAAGTGACCGGTGCGGAAACCCTCGAGTGCATCGATGCGTTCTTCCTGAGTGCGGCCCGAGTGGATCGCCCCAGCGTTCACGCCGCTGCGACGCACGACGCCGGCCACACGGTTCACGTCGAGCTTGCGCCGCACGAAAACCAACACCGAATTCATGTCGCGCTGCTTCAAAAGCTTGGTGAGCAGCGCGCCCTTGCGCTCCTGTGCCACAGGATACAGGGTCTGGGCAATCGCCAGCGCCGGCGCCTGAGTATCCATGGTCACCTCGGCGGGTTCGTGCAGGATATCTTCGGCCAGGCAGCGGATCGTCGACGACATCGTGGCCGAGAACAGCAGCGTCTGCCGCTTCTTCGGCAGCGCGTCCAGGATTCGCGTGATGTCGGGCAAGAAGCCCATGTCGAGCATGCGGTCGGCTTCGTCCAGGATCACGATCTCCACACCAGCCAGGTCCACGTAGGGGAAACGCATATGGTCGAGGAGACGGCCCGGCGTGGCCACGACGATCGCGGCGCCGGCACGCAGCGCGCGTTCCTGGGGACCCATGTCGACGCCACCGACGACGGACGCGGCGGACAGGCCCACGTGGTAGCCAAGGGCCAGGGCTTGCTCGTCGATCTGCAGCGCAAGCTCCCGCGTCGGCGAGAGAATGAGGGCGCGGCAGCGGCCGCGCTCGCCGGTCGCAAGAAGCTGCAGCACGGGCAGGAGGAAGGCGGCGGTCTTGCCGGTGCCGGTGGCGGCGCAACCGATGAGGTCGCGGCCGGCAAGCACGACAGGAATGGCCTCTGCCTGGATCGGCGTGGCCTCGGTGTAGCCCATGTCGCCGACGGCATCGATGAGTTCGGGAATAAGTTTGAGTTCGCTGAGAGTGGTAATGACGTTACTCCGGTCTGGATCGGGCGAGAATGCCGCCCATGGCCCTCAAGGGCCGATATTGGCCGCGCGACGCCGGCCACTGATTCAACTCTCGGGCTACGCCGCTGCAGGGCCCGACCATTTCCAGTCGATCACCGAATTTCGTTGGTTGTGCGGCGACCAGTTGGGGCCGCGATAGGGACTTCCACGCAACAATGAAACGGGATGGACCTGAGAACTTCCGCGACGGCGCGGAAGACACCAGTAGGTTCACAACAACTGCTCACGTCTCGAAGCTCATTGCAATCCGTCGAATTCCAGACCTGAAGAACCGAAACGTCATCGCTAGATGGCCCAGCACCACCGCACGGATCGGCGACAGCACGGGTGGATGCATCTTCAAGTGCTCCTCGGGCGACTGCAAAGTCGATCAGAACGGCCTCCCCGTCGAACTTCTGCACTTCGGCGTCGAGTAGCACTCGACAACACACGCCGCGCTAGCGACGACAAACTGCGTGCTCGCGCCCTTTCGCAGCGCGGTTTTGCAGTCCAAGGTAGGGGAGTACCTGCGACCCCTCCGTGTCGACGCGTAGCCCCAGTGTTTATGCGGGCTTTGGCGCTTCGTGTCCCTTGCCGATGCCGACGATGTGCAGCCTTGTGGACAGGGAACAGGCCGAGGTGCTAGTGTTCCGTCTCGACCTCGGCGACCTATCCTGCTCACCCACGCCTGCCCAATGCCGTTGACGTTCCGGTCAACGTAGGACGCAAGGGTAATGCTTAAAATCGAGCAGTGTATTCTGGTTGGCTTCTTTCTTTGCGGCTTCTTGGTCGCGTCATCCAATCCTGCCACAGCAGCCGACCCGGCCGTCGAGTGCGAGACGAAGAAACTCAAGGAATCCGGTACGTACAGCAAGTGCCGTCTGAAGGCCGAGGCCAAGGGTGTGAAGAAGGCCGAGCCGGCGGACTACACGAAGTGCGAGGAGAAGTTCGACGAGAAGTGGGACAAGGTTGAAGGCAAAGCCGAAGGGGGCTGTCCGACGAATGGAGATAAAACTGGCATTCAGGGTGAGATCAGCAGTCAAACGGACTGGATCACCTGGCTGTTGTCCGGAGAGACGACGACCACGACGACGACCACGACTACCACGACCAGTACGACCACTACCACACTCCCGCCCGAGTGCCCTGAGGACGGGTCACCACAGGCGTGCAACGCGTCCTATGATTACTTAGCGTGCTGGCAGTGTTCCGATTCGGACCCGTTGAAAGCTTGTGAGCATGCCTGGAGTTCACAGCAGCTTATGTGCGACAGCTACTCGATGAACAAATTGTGTGCAAGCCGGATAAACGAATTCGGATGCGCCCCGGTCTGTTGCCCTTAGGGCCCCCGAGGGCAGTTCTCTTTTCTATCGCGGCAAGTGAGGGCACAGTGCAGGCATTCCGCCCGGCCTTCTCTTAACCGCATCGAGCGAGGGGGAGCCTACGGGCTCCCTCTTTGTTCTTGCTCCTAAAGCCGACGCGGGCGCGATGCCGCAAAGCCTTTTTTCAAGCCGGGGTAGCAAGAGGGCATCAGTACACACGAACAAGGCCCCCACGGGGGGTATTGG
>PIVZ01000959.1 GCA_003354045.1 bacterium | reverse complement strand
GACCGGCTTTCGCCGGTCCCCGCGCCCGACGCTGGCGTGATTCAAGGAGCGCCCGCGTCGGCTTTAGCAAGAGCCAAGAGGGAGCCCGTCGGCTCCCCCTCGCTCGACGTGTTAACCAGAGGGCGGGGCGAGCCGACACCGGCATAGGGGGTTGAACCGTCGCCTTACGAGCGCGGTGCCGATCTGGTGTCAGTTCTGGTGTCAGTTGGCTATCTAAAGAGACCGTAAACCATCGAAAGCCACAGAACGGTCGGCATAACGTAAACCCGCGTGCCGTAACGAAAACCCGCGCTACTCATGCGGTTCGTCGTCACCAGGGATCGGACTCTTAATCAGCGGGTCGCAGGTTCGATCCCTGCACGGCCCACCATTTAAATTCAATGACTTAGCGCGTTCGCGGCGACTGGCCGATTTGCTTGGGGCTACGCTGGGGCTACGGTAGACCTGGAAACGGGAGCCAGTTTCACTTCCACACCCTTCCCAGCAGCGACCTGCCGCGGTCGCGCGTGCTCTTCGTACAGCGGCAGGGCTCGGGCTAACGGACCTTCTGGTAATTTTACCGCAAGGTTCTGCCGTTCTCACTCACCCCGAACGCCTTGCCGGCTACGTCGCGGGCCTGACTACCCTCAGTAACTATTTCCTTACCCCACAGCATCCGCTGCCGGGCACTCAACCTGGCCGTGCAGGTAGGGGTATAGCGGTAAGGTCTGAAGTGGACGTTTGGACCCAGGCGCAGTGCGGGTGTCAGAGCCGTCGAATCGTCGTTGCGGAGGGCGGTACCGGGGGGATCACCCAAGGGGGGTGGTCATTACGTTACTAGTGCCCGCTGAAATGCGCGACGTATTTTCAGCCGAGGCACTGCCTGAGCGGGGAAGGCAATACCCCCCGTGGGGCCTTCTGTGTGTGTACTGGTGCCCTCTTGCTCCCCGGCGCGAAAACGGGCTTTTGCTGGCCAGATACACGAAGAGGCCGAGGCTTGCGTGCCCCGGCCTCTTCTTCTCTCAGCGTCCGACTTGTTACGTTATGGTAACTAGGCCGCGGCTACAGAGCGCCGCCGGCCATATACTTGTCGGTGAGCTTCCAGCCCCTGACAGCCTTCAAAGTGTTCCTGGGAACGCGGTCCCAGTTGGCCTGGATGTAGAAGCTGTCGTCACCGATCTTGACAAACGTGTAGATGGCCCGGCTCTCGTCCTCGGAGAGGCCACCGTTGCGCGCGGGGTTGGCAAAAGCAGCGTCGCCCTGCGCCTTAAACTTGACGATG
>PIVZ01000380.1 GCA_003354045.1 bacterium | reverse complement strand
TTGCATGAGCTTTTTGTCTCAAGTCCACAAAGGGGTGTCTGGCACCTTTCTTGTGTTGTCAAACGTGTTTCATAGGTTCCGATCCTGGTAAAGTAGAGGTAGATGGGAAAAAGAAATCACTATCCATTCATCTCATGATATGGTATTTGCAGGGTCGCGCCACTGATGTTGGGCTCCGTCCTTGTCCAACGCTTGATCTCGGCCAGGAACTTCACAAGACGGAGCGGTTTTCATGAGCAAGAAACTTGGGTTGAATCTTGTTGGGTGGCTCGGTTTGGTCATAATTTCGTGGAGCCCGATCGCGTTTGGGGCAAGCTGTCCTAACCCTGTAACCGGGGTAGTCTTCGGCACACAGCCCGGTGCGTATTCCGAATGCGGGCGCCAGTCGTCTCCCAATTGGTACACAACGTTTAGCGCTGATACGGTCAATGGCAATGTGGTTTTCGGTAGTACGCTAGTGGTCAACTTGACTCCACCACCCTCTGGAGTTATCAATTGTGGCTCTGATGTTGCTTTCAACATTCAGGATGTCGGTCCGTCCTATTCAGGTGATTGTTGTGAAGTCGTTTGGTCTGGTCAGCCCCAGTCAACAACGGCTACTCCCGGGAATTTTTACTGCGGCCGCCACTTGGCGGCTACCTGCAACATCTTCGCGTTAGCTCGGTGGAACGGCACAACTTTCGACTCGTTTGAATTCGTTTACGACCAAGCATGCGTCCCTGTCACGTTGCAGCATTTGACTATAGAGTAGGCTCGAGAGCCGCGCCTGACCGGGGCCTACTACTTGGTTGCCGTCCAGTCCGAGGTGGCACTCCTTTCGAAGTCGACGATGACGATCGATCTTCCGGGTTGAAAACCCGAACAAAGGAGCCGGCTTCGACGGCCGCGTTCTTCTGGGCGAAGCCGACCACGACCTGACCCTGGGCTGATCTTCGGTCGAAACGCGATCTCTGGCTGCAACGGGCGACCAGATGGGTGGATGGGTGCCATATATGGATGGGTGCCACATATCACTTTACCGCATTGTGACGCTGGACGATGCTGTTGCTCAGCGCTGCTAGGTCGCCCCGATAGGCTGGATCGATCCGCTGCCGAGAACGAGCGGCGGTAATCCACCTGCTCACTCAATGTGACAAAGTGATATGTGGCACCCATCAGCAGCTCAGCGTCGAGTAGGCTCGCCGCGATCGGTGACTGCCTCCAGCCCTCGAATCTCCACCGCTGGCGCCGGGTCCCCCGGCCGCAGAGCGCGGGCTCGCTTGAACAGCCGCATCGCCGCCGTCGTCTCGCCCCGACGCGCCAGCGCCTGGCCCAGGCTCATCGCTGCCTCGAAGCTTTCGGGCTTGCGGCGCAGGGCCTCGCGGTAGAGCTCGGTCGCCTCGTCGAGGCGCCCATCGAGAAGCCGTACGTTGCCGAGGTTGATCAGCGCGTCAGAGTTCTGCGGGCTCACCTCTACCAGCCGCTCGAAGTGGGACGCGGCCAGGCGTGGCAGGCCGAGCTCGACCAGGATGCGGCCCAGCCCGGCGTGGGCCTCGGCCCGATCTGGATCGAGCTCGAGGGCGCGCTCGAAGTCTTCAATAGATGGCCCAAGCCGTTGTTGCCGACTCCGGACACTGCCGCGGGCCGCCAGCACCATAGGCGAGCCGGGCTTGCGCTCGAGGGCCAGATCAAGCTCGGTCTCGGCCTCGCCCAAACGATCCTCCGCCGCCAGGGAGATGCCGAGGTTGTAAAGGGTGATCGCCCGCGGATCTTCTTTGAGGGGGAACGGCCAGTAGGCCAGGAGCAACCCGGCGGCGCCGACGCCGAGGGCCACGGCGAGCTGGCGCAGTCGCCGCTGGCGCCATAGGTTCGCAAGCTCCACCAGGCCTCCTGCGGCCAGAATTGCCAGCGGCGGCACCATCGAGTAGCGGTAGCGGGCAGTGACGAAGAACAGGGCGACACTTACCGCCAGAACCAGGATCACCGCGTACAGCAGCCACAGGCGCCGCCAACGGCAGCGGGTGAGCCAAAGGCCAATCGCCGCCAATGGTAACAGCACGCCGAAGTGGTGGACCGTGCCCAGGGTCCGCAACACCCGTGAGCGGTCGCGGTAAAGCTCGATGCCCTCTGTGTCGATCAACTCTCGCGCCTGCCAAAGCAACATCGCCTTGCGGGCCAGGAGGGCGACCCATTCCCAGGGATCTGCCTGCACATCGGCCAGCGATCGCTCGAGCCACCAGGCCGAGACCTCGGCCGCGGACAGCCGCCGGCCGCTGGCAGCCTCGGCCAGCGCCACAGCGTCGCGGCGTTCGTGGCGGATGCCCCCCAGACCCCCGGGCAGGGGATCGTAGAGCCCGCTGGAGCCGCTGTGGTTGCCGATGTAGAAGTTGGGTCCGAGCTGCGCCGTCGTCGGCAGGAAGCTGCCGCCCAGTATCTGGTTCCGCCAGCCCACCGGAGCGAGCACGGCGGCGGCGCCGAGCAGCAGCAAGCCAGCCGCGATGAGGCGGGCGCGCCAGGCCCGGCTCGCTCCTTGTGGTGCTGCCGCCCCGGTTGTGCCGGATGCCGGTGGCACACCGGCGCTCGGAGCCTCACGGAGGATCACCCAGATCGCGACCACCGGCAACAACACCAGGGCGTTCTCACGCGTCAAGGCCAGGAGCCCCAAGCAAGCGCCGGTGGCGAGCAGGATCCGGCGCGAGGGCCGGCTGTGGAGAGCGAACCACAAGAAGGCGGCGGTCAGGAAGCCACCGAGACAAGCCTTCTGGATCAGGCCGTCGAAGAAGATCGCCGCCGGGTAGAGTGCCAGCAAGAGACCTGCCAAAGCGCCGGCGCTGTACGAGAGAAGGCGCCGGGCGGTCGCCGCGACCAGCACGCAGGCGAAGGCCCCGAGCAGCACCTGGATCCAGCGCACTACCTCGACATGGGGGCCGAAGAGACGGTAGATCCCGCCCATGGTATATGGATAGAGTGGCGCAAAATAGAACACCTGGTCACCAAACCAATCGCCGGCGGCGATCCGCCGGGCCCAGGTGTCGAATCGCTCGGCGTCGCCGAAAAGCACTGAGAAAAGGGTCGAGCGCCGCATCTCGAAGAGATAGAGCGCCCGCACCGTGAAGGCGACCGCGAGCACGGCCAGGTCGCAACGAATTTGCAGCCGGCGACAAGCCCGGGCCTCGACGCCACCAATCTCCACCCGCGCGTCGTCGTGCTCGCTCACGAAGGCGGCTCCTGCCCGCTCACCCCCACACCCGCCAGCCGCCGGCGCAAGCGCTCGAAGGCCTCGCGCGCCTCCACCGATTGCGGCTCCGCCTGCAGCGCGTCGGCGAGGTAGCCGAGGGCGGCGACAGGCCTGCCCTGAGACAGGCGGTCCTCGTACATACGCAGGTTGGCGTCCAGGTGGCCGGGTTCGAGCGCCAGGACTGCGCGGATCTCGGCGGCGGCGTCCTGTGGGCGCCCGGCCCGACCCAGAGCATTCGCCAGGTTGAGACGGCTCTCGATCCGCTCGGGATCCCGTGCCAGGGCCTCGTGGTAAAGGCCAATCGCCGACTCGGTGCGACCCTCCAGCAGACGGACGTTGCCGAGGTTGTTGAATACGTCGGCGTCACCGAATCCGAGCTCGATCAGCTCGCCGTAGCGCCGAGCCGCCGATACGATGTCCCCGGACCGTGCCCCCAGCCGGGCGACCGCGTGCAGCACTCCGGGATCGGGTTCGGCAGAGGGATCACTCAACAGCCGTTCGTAAACGACCAGCGCCTGCCGCTGCAGTCCCTGGAGCTCCAGGAGCCGCGCCAGGCGTTTACGAACCGCGGGATCAACCTCAGCAGCCTCCCGGTAGCTGTCGGCCGCCTCTTGTGCGAGGCCGGAGCGATCACTTTCGGCCAACGGGCGCACCTCGAGGCCAGGTAAAGCTTCCCGCGCAGCCTGCTCTCCTTGGGGAAGGAGTGCCAGCAGCAGGCCCTGGGAGGTGCGCACCAGAGAGACCGGGAAGCGGCCACGGTTTTGCATCGCCAGGAGCTCGTGGAGCTCGAGATCTGTCGCGTTCCACAGCAAGTGCACATCGTGCACCGCCCACAGGGCCACTGCCCTGTCGCGGCCGTACTCCAGGGTCGCCCGCTTGTCGTGGGCGAGCATGCTGTGCTGCTTGATCGGCGAGCGCGCCACCTCACGATCGGTGAGCCCCAGCCGGTCGAGTACCGGCAGGCGGGAGTAGAAGGGGATCGCCCCCACCGCGTCGATCGCTATGCGTGTCCCAGGGTCGAGCTCGCCGGCCTCCACCAGCGCCCGTAGAGCCCGTCCCTCGGGCACCACAGTTGTTAGAAACTGTGCGTGCTCCTCGGCGCGGAGGCCGACGAAGCCGGCGGTCAAGGTACGCAGGGCGTCGCGGTGAAGCTCGGCCAGGTAGCGCAGGACGGGCAGCCGGTAGAGCAAGGCGCGGTCCGGGTCAAGATACCGCCGGGCCGCCGGGTCTGCACCAGTCCAGAGACCGGGGAAACCGTGCCGGTAAGAATCGCCCGGGAACTGCCGATGGGCCTGCCAAGGCAGCAGGGTCAGCCCGGCCATCGTAACCACCAGGCCGCCAACCAGCCATTTCCGGGCTGTCGCCCGCCGCGCCAACTCGCGGGCGCCGTCGGCGGTCAACAGGAAGACGAATGGAAAGTAGAGGTCGAACGGACGGTACTCGAAGTGGTCACCGCCAATCGCCACCACGTAGAGCAAGTGGGGCACGACCGCCGCCGCGAGCAGTGCCGGAACCCGGAGGTTGCCGCGGCGGCGGTGGAAGAGCACCGCGGCAGCGATCCAGGGTATCCACAGCCACGCGGCGTACTCGATCAGGAAGGTCCCGAGGTAGCGGCTGCCCATGCTCCACCAGGTCTGGCCCCCGACCTTGGCGTAGTAGGTGTTGGGCAGCCAGTCGCCGTAGTAGAGCCACCGAAATATGAAGTGGGCAGCTGTGATCGCCGAGAAGGTCATGCCGCCCGTCAACACCCGGCGCAAGATTGGCGGCCGCCCGTAAGCCACAAGAGCGGCGGCGGCGAAGGTGGTCACCGCGATCAGCGGCCCGTCGGGACGGGTGAGGCTGGCGAGACCGAAGAGCAGACCGCTCCCGGCAACTGTTGAGATAACCGG
>PIVZ01000379.1 GCA_003354045.1 bacterium | reverse complement strand
TGAGTCCTGCGCCCAGGCTTATGAGAGCGACCACGGTGTGCAATTCCGATTCCTCGGATGCGCGGGTGGGCGATGCGTTTGCGAGCAGCATCGCGATGAGCAGGAACCGGCCGGCGATCGCGATCGAGGGTCTCCTCACTGCACTGCCCCCACCGACGAGACGATGACCGAAGGTACCGGATTGAGAGGCTCCGCGTCCGGATCGGTAGCATCGACGACGGTTAGGGCGAACTCGCCGGCCGCGGGTACCGCTTCGAAGTCGCCGAAGCGGCACCGCGCCAGATCCCTCGGGCCGGCAGCGCCGCCTATCAGGGCGAGACGGACCAGGAGCCTGCGGGCAACGGCGTCATCGTCGTTGAAGACCACGATTGCCCCGCCTACCAGGCCCTCGCATGTGACTCCCGCACCGCTGCCCTCGAACTCGCCTTGCACGCCGGAGTAGTCCACGTCGAAGCCGACCGAAGCGAAGGTGACCGCATCGATCAGGCGGAAGGTCAGATCTACCTGTAGCGGGGTGGCGATTATCGGGAAGGCGAAATCTAGCTCTCGTGGCGGATCGTCTCGATTAACACCAAGGATGCGAACTGCGGCCGGTCCGGCGGCGCCGACCGGATCGGACTCGACGAGGACTCCACCGACCTCGAGCAGGCCCCCGTCGCTGCAGTCGGGCCGTACGGCGTCACCGTCTTCGCACTCGGTAACCGTGGCAAGCGCCAGCGCCTCTTCGGGTCCGCCGTCGAAGGTGACCGCAGCGGTAACCGAAGCGGCATCGATTCCAGTGGCTGCATCCACCACGGCGAAGGCGAGCGCGACAGGCGTGCGGATCTCGTCGCCGACATCGGGCACGCGGCCGATCGAGAACGGTACGGCCGGGACTTCTATTTCGCCGCGGGCCTGCTTGCCATCAATAGCAGTAAACGCCGCCGGGGCTGCCACGAAGCTCGGAGTTTCCAAGCGCCCCTCTTCACATGGCTCGCCGGCTTCGACCGGGCGACTCGAGCAGGTTGCCGCCGCACCGCCGGCGGGAGCCGGGCCGGTCGGATAACCGCTTATGGCGAGTCGCAGGGGGCCGGCCGGCAGGCCGTCGATTACGAGAGGGCGGCCGGCGAGCTCGGGTGCACGGGGGTCCACGGACAGGCAGCAACGGCCCCCGAGGTCCGAATCGACCTCGATCCGGACTGTGCGAACCGCGCCGGGAACACCGGCAGCGTAGACCACGTCCTGGGCAGCTCGTCCGCCGGCGGGTGGCTGCTGCCAGAGCACCTGCACGCTGAGCGAGGTGCCCCCCTCGGGATCATCTACGTGAGTGTCAAAACCGCCGCCCGAACCGCATGCGGCTACCAGTATGCCAAGGACTGCGGCCAACGACCGCCTGTGGTTTGCATGATGCAGCATCTCCCCGCGGAGCGGCATCTACTCTAATATCCGGACAGGGTGGCAGGAGTCAATCGCTTCGCGCCGTCTTCCGGTTTCCTGCCGCTGTGTCCTGGTGGGTTGACGGCTACGCGCGGGATGCGATAGGAACGGCAGATAGCCCGCCGCTAAGCCCTGCCGCGGCCATCCGATCCCCGACCTCGATTGCCGATGGGCGAACGGGCATGCTGTAAGAGTTGCTGTTGGGTCGCCCGAGGGCCCCACGCGTGGATGTGAATGTGCGCGAGTCGAACTCGCCAACACTGGGGGGCCGGGGTGCGATCCGCGAAATCACCGTGTCTTCGACCCCGAAAGCACGTCGCTCGTTTGGTGAAATGATACTGAGCGCCGCACGCCTCTGCTTCGTTGGAGTTTTGGCCGCAATTACGCTCCTGCCCGGCCGGGTAGCGGCCGAGGAGGCTTCCGAGCCACGAGTCTTAATTCTCTCCAGCTTCAATGCCGGGCCTTACCGGCGCGTCGTCGAAGGCTTCCGCGCGGTCCTCGAAAAGCACGGCTTCCCCACACCATCGTCGGCGTCCGATCTTGATCCTGCGCACATCGCACCGGGCGGTAAGCGGCCTTCGGTCGTTCTTACCGTCGGCGCTTCGAGTACGAGCTGGATTCTGCGCTACGTGAAAGAGGTTCCGGTCGTTGCCTGCCTGTTGCCGGGCAAGCGACTGGCCGAAGCACCCGCGAACACCACCGGCGTACGCGTCGAGTTTCCGGTCGATCAGGAGTTCGATTGGCTCGGCCGGTTCTTGCCCGATGCGCGTCGAGTGGGCGTTCTTTACAATCCTTCGGAATCCGGCCACCGGGTAGCGGCGGCCAGGGAGGCGGCGGCTGCGAAGGGCCTCGAGCTGGTCGAGTTCCAGATCGAGACGCCGAGCCAGATTCCGGGGGCACTCGAGAAGGCCTCCGGCGCCGTTGACGTACTTTGGGGAGTGAACGATGCAATGGTGTTCTCTCCGCAGACGGCGCAGTCGATCCTCATCTTTGCTTTTCGTGCCCGCATTCCGCTCGTCGGGTTCTCTCTCGATTGGGCCAAAGCGGGCGCCCTTTACGCGCTCGAGCGCGACTATCGTGATCTTGGCCAGCAATGCGGTGAGATGGCGGTCGAGATTCTGCGTGGCCGCTCGCCTGCAGACATCCCGGCGGCAAGCCCGCGCCGAATCTTCCACGGCGTCAATCTGAAAACCGCGCGCCACATGGGGATAGAACTCGATCCAGATCTGCTGCTCGAAGCGGCGGCGGTGTTCCCCGAAGGCGCGCGCAGGGAGGGTAGATGACATGCGATCCGGTCTCGTAGCACGGTTCAACGCCCTCACCATCGCGCTCGTGATCACGAGCACGGTGGCCATCTCCGCGTTCTTGCTCAACCGCGAGATGGAGACGAAGCGAAGCAATCTCTTGCAGCACGGAGCCACTGTTGCGGCGATGGTGGCCCAACACAGCGAGTACGGCGTTTACACCGAGAATCGGGAGGCGCTTCTCCAGCTTCTCGACGGTCTCAGTGCCGACCCTGACATCGCCTACGTGCTGGTATTGGATTCCGAGCTTCGGGTTCTTGCCAGGAGGGTCGCGCCGCTGGTCGGCGCAATTCCCGACGTCGGTGCCCGTGAGGCAGTCAAGGGATACGAGGGCATCGAGGCCGTGGAGGTCGTGCATCCCTCCGACGGCTGGCGTTACCTGGATTTGATCGCTCCCGTCTTCGGGGTAGCCGCCGAAACGCCGGCTGACCTCTTGCCGGCCCCCGGCCGCTCGCGCGAACGACGCAACGTCGTGGGCTTCGTACGCCTGGGACTCAGCCAGGAAGCGCTCAGAGTAGAGGTGGAAGCCCTGGCATTGTCCACCGGCGTGCTCACCATGCTGCTGGCGGTTATCGGCGTGCTGATCACGGTCTCGATGACCCAGCGAATTGCCAGGCCTGTGCTCGAGCTGGTGCGCGTGAGCCGCGGGATCTCGGAGGGCGACCTCGATCAACGTGTAGAAGTCGAAAGCGGCAGCGAGGTCGGCGAGCTGTCGCGAACCTTCAACTTGATGGCGGAACGGCTGCGCGAGTCGCGAGCCGAACTGACCGAGTATCAACAGACGCTCGAGCAGAAAGTGGAGGAACGAACAGAGGCGTTGGAGCGAGCCAGAGACGAGGCCCGTGGGCTTGCCGCGGAAGCGCAGGCAGCCAATCGTGCGAAATCGTTGTTCCTGGCGAACATGAGCCACGAGATTCGTACGCCGATGAACGGTGTGATCGGTACCACCCAGCTTCTCCTTGAAAGCGGGCTGACCGATGAACAGCAGGAGTATACGGAGATCATCCGCGGCGCCGGCGAAGACTTGATGATTCTCATCAGCGATGTGCTGGATCTCTCGAAGATCGAGTCCGGCCGGGTAAAGCTCGAGCCAGTCATCTTCGACCTCGAGCGTGCGGTGCGGCAAGTCATCGAGCTCCAAAATGAGCCTGCCTCGAGGAGAGGGCTTACGCTGAACTGCAAGCTCGATGTGGGTGGTGTTTCCCAGGTGGTGGGCGATCGCACACGCCTTCAGCAAGTCCTGTCCAATCTGGTGGGGAACGCGGTCAAGTTCACTTCCAACGGTGGCGTGTCGGTGCATGTCTCCTTGGCAGCGGAGAAGGAAGACTCGCTTCTGCTCCGCTTCGAGGTAATCGACACGGGCATCGGAATCGAGCTCGATGACCACAAGCGTCTCTTCGACGCCTTCGAGCAGGCTGACTCATCCACCACCCGTCGCTATGGAGGCACCGGTCTGGGCTTGGCCATCTCCAAACAGCTAGTCGAACTCATGGGTGGCGAGATCGATTTCGAGAGCGTCCCCGGCCGGGGCAGCACTTTTTGGTTCACCGCTGCGTTCGAGACGAGTACCGCTGGCGCGACCGATTTCGTGGAAGACACGGTGGCGCCGGCGGACTTGGGAAGGCGCGCGAGAGGTGCAGGCGGAGAAGAGCGTCGAGAGACGCGGTCCGGTGAAGCCCGAGCAGCACCGGCGGCGCGGAAAACGACGGCAGAGCCGGGCGACCGCATGGATTCAACTGCGGCGGCGCAGTTGCCGCGGGTACTGCTTGTCGAAGACCACCCGCAGAACCGCCGACTCGCCAAGCTGATGCTGGAAAAGCTCGGCTACCGAGTCGATATGGCCGTCAACGGTCTCGAGGCCGTCAGGTCGGTCGCGCGCCTGCCTTATGCTGCCGTGTTGATGGATTGCCAGATGCCGGAGATGGATGGCTATGCGGCCACCGAACAGATCCGGCGCCTGGAACGCGGCACCGGCGATCATCTGCCGATCGTTGCCATGACGGCGAGCGCCATGGGCGGCGATCGCGAGCGATGCCTGGCGGCGGGTATGGACGATTACGTCAGCAAGCCGGTGACGGTGGAGGTGCTCAGGGTCACGCTCGAGCGGGCACTGGCCTCGCGCAAAATTTCGTAGTGGTTCATTTACACGGCTGCCGGTAGCCGATCACTGGCCGGTCGGCGGTCCTGTATGATAGATAGAGAAGGGCTATGGACACGGCGGCTCAGAATCTCCTCCTGAAGCGGATCGGTGCGCCATGAGCGGTGACACGCGGCGGCCGGCAATGCCGTTCGTGCGCGCCCTGGGACACGAGCTGAGAACTCCGCTCAACACGATAGTGGGATTCTCGGACCTGATGCTCGAGGGCCTTGCCGGCGGCATCAACGAG
>PIVZ01000378.1 GCA_003354045.1 bacterium | reverse complement strand
GGCGGCATGTATGCCCGGGCAGGCCAGATTGGGAAACGCGATGGCTACGCAGTTGCGAAAATAGATCCGGCCGAACGACTCGGCAACCACGGCACCGAGTCCGAGCATCTGCAAGTTCTCCGGCGCGTGCTCGCGGCTTGAGCCGCAGCCGAAGTTGGCGCCCGCCACTATTATGTCTCCCGGCTGCACGTTCTCCATGAGATCGGGCCTCTCGCTCAACATCGCCGCGCGCCGTTCCTCCCACGGTGACGACAGTGTGCTCCATGGCGCGAGCACGTCGGTATCGACGTTGTCGCCGAGTTTCCATATCCGTCCTCGAATGCTGGTCTCCATCGGCATGATCAAACGAGCGTCGTCTCGCTCCAGAACTCCCTCGGATCGGTTATGCGACCGGCCACGGCCGCAGCCGCTACGCTTGCGGGAGAGGCCAGATATACATCGGCCTCGGGACTGCCCATACGGCCGCGGAAATTTCTGTTCGTGGTGGAGATGCAGGCTTCACCCGGGGCCAGCAACCCACTGTGTCCGCCCGGGCAGGCGCCGCATCCCGAGGCGGTTATCGCCGCGCCGGCTTCGAGCAAGGTCTGCGTGTAGCCCGCTTTGGTGGCCTCCAGGTAGACCTCTTGTGAGGCAGGCGTAACCAGCAGACGCGTCCCCTCATGCACTTTGCGTCCGCTGAGAATCTTGGCCGCCACTGCGAGGTCTTCCAGGCGCGCGTTCGTGCATGATCCGAGAAACGCCTGCTGCACCGGCACTTCGCCAATATCGGTCACAGGCTTCACGTTGCCGGGATTGTGCGGGCAGGCGATCTGCGGTTCGAGCTCCGAGATGTCAACACTGTGGACGGCTTCGTACTCGGCGTCTGCATCGGCGCCGAACGGAGCGATCTGACCGTCAACGCGCCGAGCTAGATAGGCAAGCGCTACCTCGTCGGCCTCGAAGAACGCAAACTTGGCCCCCAGCTCGGCTCCCATATTCGCCATCGTCATACGGCCGGCGACCGACATACGCCGTGCAACCGGGCCCGCGTACTCGATGGCCTTGTACTGGGCAACCTCGGTGCCAAAGCGCCCCGCCAAATGGATCATGACGTCCTTCGACATGATTGCCGGACCTGCCTCACCTTCGAGCAGGAAGCGAACGGTGGGTGGCACCTGCAACCACAGCTCGCCGGTGGCCAGGACGTAGGTCATCTCGGTCAGCCCTATGCCAGCACCGGCGGCTCCCAGCGCACCGTAGGTGGTGCTGTGCGAGTCGGTGCCGAAGACCAGATCACCGGGCCGGATGAAGCCACGCTCGGTAAGGACCTGATGGCATATGCCCGCATGCCCGAGGAAGTGACGAACACCGAACGTCCGGGCGAACTCACGGGCCAAGGAGTGCCCGTGGGCCATCTGTTCGGTGGGCGCCGGAAAGTAATGATCCAAGACGATGGTGACCCGCTCGGGGTCGAACACCTCTTTCACGCCCAGCCCGGACAGCTGCATCGCGCACAGCGTAAATGCCTCGTGGGTCATCAACAGGTCGGCCTTGCAGGTGAGATAGGTCCCCACGCCCACGGCCTCGCGGCCGGACGTACGGGCGAGAACCTTCTCTGCCATCGTCATGCCCATCGCAGTACCCGTTATTCGCCCCGCCCTATAGGCAGCGAATCGGATGGTCTCCTTTCTCGCCATGAACCGGCGGTAGGCAACGACACATACGACTACGCCTCCGCAACCATCTCATCACGCAGCGCGCGCTTGAGAATCTTGCCGGCGGCGTTGCGCGGCAGCGGCTCGGTGCGGAGTTCTACTCGCACGGGAACCTTGAAAGCGGCCAGGCGCTCTGCCACGTGCCGCTGGAGAGCCTCTTCGGACACGTCGCTACCAGGGGTCACCTGCACCACGGCACCGACCTCCTCGCCGAGCACCCGATGAGGCAGCCCCACCACGGCCGCGTCCATCACCTCGGGATGGTCGTAGAGAGCCGACTCCACCTCCACACAGTAGATGTTCTCGCCTCCACGAATGAGCATGTCCTTGGCGCGATCGACTATGGTCACGAAGCCTTCATCGTCGATGTGGGCAAGATCGCCCGAGTGGAGCCAGCCGTCGGTAAAGCTTTCGTCGGTCGCCTCCGGTTTCTTCCAGTATCCCTTGACGACGTTAGGGCCCTTTATCCACAGCTCGCCGACGTCCCCGGTGGGCAGCTCGCCGCCGTCCGGGTCCACCACCTTCAACTCGCACACTGGAACCGCGGCACCCACGCTGTCCGGCTTGCGCACGTAGTCGTCACCGCCGTTGAAGGTGGTGATAGAAGAAGTCTCCGTCAGTCCGTAGCCGTTGCCCGGTGTCACGGTCGGAAACTCTTCCTTTATGCGCCGGACCAGGTCGGCCGCGGCAGGCGCGCCACCGTATGCCACGGTCTGAACGCTCGAGAGGTCTCTGTCATGGAAGCTCGGCGACTCGAGCACCTGCCAGACCATGGCCGGGACGCCGCCGAACGACGTGATCCGCTCACGCTCGATCAAATCGAGGGCACGCTCGGGATCCCACTTGTGAATCATCACGAGCTTGCCTCCGAAGGCCGTGTTACCGACCAGAATGGAGTGGCAGCCGGTGGCGTGAAACAACGGCACCGAAAGCAGCTGCGCCGGCTGCGGCTGTGTGGACAGCTCTTCCATCGAGCGGCCGCTTCTGAGCGCCCCACGCGCCTGCACATAGCCCAGGCTGACGACGTTCGAACAGATGTTGAGGTGAGTGCCGAGCGCGCCCTTCGGGTTCCCGGTGGTACCCGACGTGTAGAAGATGGTGGCGTCATCATCGGGACCGAGATCGACGTCGGGCAACGCGGCTTCTGCGGGCACGCCCGAGATCAGCTCCTCGCAACGTATCAGGCCAGATGCCAACTCCCCTCCGGCTCGCGCGACCGCGACCTTGCGAAGCTCGAGCTTGTCGAACGACGAGGAAAGCCTCGCGGCACGCTGCCCGTCGCAAAAGAGCACCGTTGCCCCGCAGTCGGCCAGGCCGTACTCGAGCTCGGCCGTCGTCCACCAGGCATTCAGCGGAACCACTATGGCACCAGACACCGCAGCAGCCCAGAACGCTACCGACCACTCAGGGAAGTTCCGCATGGCGATCGCCACACGGTCGCCCTTGCTCACTCCCCACTCTTCGACGAGCGTGCAGGCCAGGTGGGCGACCGCACGGTAGTGCTGCTCGAAGGTCATCGTCTCGTCCTCGTAGACGAGGAAGGTTTTGTCGCCGTGTGCACGGCTCAACTCCAGGACGGCCGGCAGAGCGGGCGGCGCGTTCTTCCAGGTCTTGGTCGGCACACCGCGAACGTTCTTCTCTTCGATCTCGAAGAGCTGGCCAGACGCCGTCAGAGCGGCGGTAACTTCGGCGAGGGACTGGGACATCTACGGACCTCCTCCGGCTTTCGGAGACCTACCGACCATGCGTTGCGCGCCGCGGCAGCCTCTCGGCCTCAATGGGGGTTCTCCCCCCTCGCCTCTTTTCTACCTTCGGCCGACTGGAATCAAGACGCGACGGCCGGCCGACGCTCTCGGCGCCGTGCTCCCGGTTCCGAATCTGTATGCCGGGCCGTACCGCCGGGGTCGGCAATGGGGAGAGGTCGATGGGCTCGGCCGAACGTCACTGCCACATCGCGCGCAGGCGTGAGGCGACGTCCACGCGCACCTCACGGCCGCTTGCATGCCCGTCGCCATCGATCCCGCTCTCTCCGTGGTCTCGCCCATGCGTACGGCCGGTGAAGCGGCCGAGCAGAGAGCGCGGGATGAAACGCGTACGCGGCGTGTATACGTGGCTGTCACCGTAGCGGTGCTGCTGGCGCATGAAGAAGCGAAGCGGATGCACGAGATGAAGATGGTCGCGGGCGCGCGTCATCGCGACATAAAGTAAGCGTCTCTCTTCCTCTATCTGCTCGGGGCTCCCGGTAGACATGTCCGAGGGAATGCAGCCATCGGCGGTATTGAGGACGAACACCGCGTCCCACTCCTGCCCCTTGGCTGAATGGATGGTGGACAAGATCAAGTAGTCCTCATCCAGCAAGGGAACACCGGCCTCGTCACCGGTGGCTTCAGGCGGATCGAGCGCGAGCTCGCTGAGGAAGCGCTCCCTGGACGGATAGGCGCCCGAAATCTGCTCGAGTTGCTCGAGATCGCCGGCCCGCAGGTGGGCCGAGTCGTAGAGCCGCTCCAGGTGGGGCTGATACCACCTGCGCGCCATCGGAACCTGTGCGTGCCACTGCGTGGCCTGGTCGTGCAGGCCACACATCAGATCACACAACGCCGCCCAGTCCGCCGCTGCTGCCGGCGGGGCACGAAACGCATCGAGTGTGGCGAAGTCGAAGCCGCCCGCACGCAGATGACTGATGGCCCGGCGCGCACCCGAGGGCCCCACCCCGGGCAGGAGTTGCAGCGCGCGAAAGGCGGCCACGGCATCGCGCGGGTTTTCCGCCCAGCGCAGCACCGAGAGCATGTCCTTTACGTGCGCGGCCTCCAGGAACTTGAGCCCCCCGTATTTGACGAACGGAATGTTACGCCGCGCCAGCTCGACCTCGAGCTGGTCGCTGTGATGGGAGGCGCGGAACAAGACCGCCTGGCGCTTGAGCTCGATACCGGCCTCGCGGTGCTCGAGGATACGCTCCACGACGTATTCCACCTGGCAGGTCTCGTCTTCGACAGTGGCCAGCGCCGGCTTCTCGTGCGAGCGCCTGCTGGAGAAGAGGTCCTTGGTGAAGCGCTCGCTGGCCAGACCGATCACACCGTTGCAGGCGTCGAGAATCGGTTGCGTCGAGCGGTAGTTCTGTTCGAGCGTTATCACGCGGGCCGGCGGGTCGAAGTGACCGGGAAAGTCGAGAATGTTGCGAACGGTTGCCGCGCGGAACGAGTAGATCGACTGGGCATCGTCACCGACCGCGGTCAACCCGGCCCCATCGGGCTTGAGTGCCAGCAGGATCGAGGCCTGCAACGCGTTGGTGTCTTGATACTCGTCCACCAGTACGTGGTCGAAGCGCTCTCCCACCCGCGCGGCCAGCGGAGGCTCGGCCATCATGTGATGCCAGTAGAGAAGCAGGTCGTCGTAGTAGAGAACGTTGTGCTCCTGCT
>PIVZ01000014.1 GCA_003354045.1 bacterium | reverse complement strand
CCGTCGCCGCAGAACTCGTCCACGCAACTCGAGTCACAACCGTCGAGGTCATCCGTGTTGCCGTCGTCGCACTCCTCGGTGCCGGCATCATTGGTGATTCCGTCGCCGCAGAACTCGTCTACGCAACTGGAATCACATCCGTCTAGGTCGTCTGTGTTGCCGTCGTCACATTCCTCGGTGCCGGCGTCGTTGGTGATGCCGTCGCCGCAGAACTCGTCCACGCAACTGGAGTCGCAGCCATCCAGGTCGTCCGTGTTGCCGTCGTCGCACTCCTCGGTGCCGGCATCGTTCGTGACGCCGTCGCCGCAGAACTCGTCCACACAGCTCGAGTCGCAGCCATCCAGGTCGTCGGTGTTGCCGTCGTCGCACTCCTCAGTGCCGGCATCGTTGGTGATGCCGTCGCCGCAGAACTCATCTACGCAACTGGAGTCGCAGCCATCCAGGTCGTCCGTGTTGCCGTCGTCACATTCCTCGGTGCCAGCGTCGTTGGTGATGCCGTCGCCGCAGAACTCATCCTGACACGTAGAAGTACAGCCGTCGCCGCTTATCGTGTTTCCGTCGTCGCATTGCTCGTGGCAGCCCCCAGGACCGCAACCGTCACCCGTATCACCGCCGTTGGTGATCCCGTCGCCGCAGAACTCGACCACACACTGGGAGTCGCAGCCGTCGCCGCTCACCGTGTTGCCGTCGTCGCATTCCTCGGTGCCGGCGTCGTTGGTTATGCCGTCGCCGCAGAACTCATCTACGCAGTTTTCATCGCAGCCGTCGCCGTCGTCCGTGTTGCCGTCGTCGCACTCCTCGGTGCCGGCATCGTTGGTGATGCCGTCGCCGCAGAACTCGTCGTTACACTTCGAATCGCAGCCGTCTAGATCGATCGTGTTGCCGTCGTCGCATTCCTCATCGACGTCGTTGGTGATGCCGTCGCCGCAGAACTCATCCACGCAGTTCGCGTCGCAACCGTCGAGGTCATCCGTATTGCCGTCGTCGCATTGCTCATCGACGTCGTTAGTGATGCCGTCGCCGCAGAACTCATCCACACAATTGGAGTCACAACCGTCGAGGTCGTCTGTGTTGCCGTCATCGCACTCTTCGGTGCCAGCATCGTTGGTTATGCCGTCGCCGCAGAACTCATCTACACAGCTGGAGTCGCAGCCGTCCAGATCGTCAGTGTTGCCGTCGTCGCATTCCTCGTTGCCGGCGTCGTTGGTGATACCGTCGCCGCAGAACTCGTCGGCGCACTGTGCACTGCAGCCGTCGAGATCGTCGCTGTTGCCGTCGTCGCACTCTTCCACGCCGCCACCAGGGCCACTCGTGCAGTTCAATCCGTCGGCGCAGAGTTCCCCGTCGCCGCACTCGGCGTCCGTGCAGTCGTTCAAGCACGAATCGTTGTTGCTGGTGTTGCGATCGTCGCACTCGTCGTTGCCGTTCACCTCACCGTCGCCACAGACTGGGAAGGTGCAGTCCTCCTCGCACCGCTGGTTCAAGATCGGCTCGCAGACTTCGCAGTCGATAAGGGCGTAGAATATGTCCTCGTCGCCGCCGTAGATCCCGCGGTCAAAAGCCGGATCAAACTCGGACTCCCAGGCGCCTACCCAGCGGCCCGCCTGATCGGTAGAGATCTGCGGGAAGAGATCGTCGACCGCGTCCACGCCGGCCGGCGTGTTGATGGTCTCGACGTCCGTCCAGCCAACACCGTCGGTCACCCGCAGAGCCGAGGAACCGATGTCCTTGTCAGTCGGTCCGCCGAGCATTTCCGTCTGCCACAGGGCCCGGAACAGTCCGGTGTCATCGGCGGCCACCTCGGGGGATCCCTCGCTGCCCGCGTCGCCGAACGCATTGCTGTTCACCACCTCTGGCGGGGTCCAGTTGGTCCCGTTGTCGGTGGAGGATGCGAAGAGGATGTCGTTGTCGCTGCCGATCGTCGCGCCCAGATCGTTTTGCGAGCGCCACAGCGTCACCCAGGTGCCGTTGAAGTCGGTAGCCACCGACGGGAAGTCGTCCTGCACGGGGGTGCCCAGGGCGTTGGCGTTGAGAGGCGCCAACGGGCTCCAACCCGCTGTCGGGTCGGTCGTGGTCGCCACGTAGATGTCCTGGTCGGTTCCTGCCGGACCGCCCATGTCGTCCTTCGACTGCCATACGGCCACCCAGTGCATGTCGCCCAGGTCGCCATCGATGGCGAGCGCCACCGCGCCGTCGTTGCCGGTATCGCCGGCGGCGTTGCTGTTGAGCGCCGCCGGACTGTCCCAACTCGCCCCACCGTCGGTCGAGGTCGAATAGGCTATGTCGCGGTCGCCGCCGAAGAGCTCGGTGCCCCAGGCCACCACCCAGGTTCCCGCCCAATCCGTCGCGATGAAGGGGAACTTGTCGAACAGGTCCGCTCCGTCCGAATTGTTGTTGACGGTATCCGGCGCGCTCCAGGTGGCGCCATCGTCCGTGGAGGTCGCGTAGAAGATGTCAGGGTCGGTGCCGATGACGCCCAGGTCCTCGTCGGACTGCCACACCGTGATCCAGCGGCCGTCTCCGTCCGTGGCTATGTGCGGGCGCTCGTCGTCGCCGATATCGGTCACCGCGTTGGTGTTGAGGGCGGCCGGGAATCCCCACGTGGAGCCGTTGTCCGTGGAGACCGAGTAGAGGATGTCGTAGTCGGTGCCTATGCCGGGGTCCGGGCCTCCGCCGGGCAGGCTGGTGCTGCTCGTGCTCGAGGTGCTCGTGCTCGAGGTGCTCGTAGAGCTGGGCAGGCCGTCTAAGCCGCCGCCTTCGAGCTCGTCCGTGGACTGCCACACTGCGATCCAGGTGCCACGCAGGTCGTTGGTCAGGTGCACGCGCTGGTCCTCGCCGATGTCGTTCATCGCGTGCAAGGAGTTGAGCGGACCTGAGGTGCCGAAGGTCGTGCAGAGCTGCAAGAAATCGTCTCCGCAAACGGCCGGATCGCAGGTGCCCTCTACGCCGTCCGGACAGGCGTCCGTGTTGGTCTGGTTGCCGTCGTCGCAGGTCTCGTCGTCGTCGTTGACGATGCCGTCGCCGCAGAACTCATCCACACATTGGGCGTCGCAGCCGTCACCGTCGGCCGTGTTGCCATCGTCGCACTCCTCGTTGCCAGCGTCGTTGGTGATGCCGTCGCCGCAGAACTCGTCGTTGCACTCGGAATCGCAGCCGTCGAGGTCGACCGTGTTGCCGTCGTCGCATTCCTCGTTGCTGTCGTTGGTTATCCCGTCGCCACAGAACTCATCCACGCACTGTGAGTCGCAGCCGTCGCCGTCGGCGGTGTTGCCGTCGTCGCATTCCTCGTCGACGTCGTTGGTTATCCCGTCGCCGCAGAACTCGTCCACGCATTGTGAATCGCAGCCGTCGCCGTCGATGGTGTTGCCGTCGTCGCATTCCTCGTTGCTGTCGTTGGTTATCCCGTCGCCGCAGAACTCATCCACACACTGTGAATCGCAACCATCGCCGTCGATGGTGTTGCCGTCGTCGCACTCTTCGGTGCCCGAATCGTTGGTGATGCCGTCGCCGCAGAACTCGTCCACGCAGTTTTCATCGCAGCCGTCGAAGCTTGCCGTGTTACCGTCGTCGCATTGCTCATCGACGTCGTTGGTTATCCCGTCGCCGCAGAACTCATCCACGCAGTTCGAGTCGCAGCCGTCGCCATCGGCGGTGTTGCTGTCGTCGCATTCCTCGTCGGTGTCGTTGGTGATGCCGTCACCGCAGAACTCGTCCACGCAGACCGCGTCGCAGCCGTCGCCGTCAGCCGTATTGCCGTCGTCGCACTCCTCGCCCGCCTGCGTCTTGGCGTTGCCGCATATCTCGAGGTCGCACTCGTGGTCGCAGCCGTCGCCGTTACTCGTATTGCCGTCGTCGCACTGCTCGTCCGTGTCGTTGATGATGTTGTCGCCGCAGAACTCTTCTATGCAGAACGCGTCGCAGCCGTCGCCGTCGATCGTGTTGCCGTCGTCACACTCCTCGTTGCCGCCTTTGCCGGCATCCTCGAGAATATTGTTGCCGCAATTGCTGATGATCGTGATCGTGCAGGTGACGTCGGTAACCCCGGGCGTGGGCGTGAAGCTGTCCGTCGCACGTAGAACGACGTCGTATACGCCCTGGTCTTCCATCCCGGGCGTCCAGTCGAGTGTGGAGGGAGACGGATTCCCCACCACGTTGCCGAACGCGAGGCCGCCGGCCTGCGCGCCATCGTCGGAGAAGACGGCGACCGTCGTCGTCTGGTCTTCCTCGGGGCTGATGAAGTCGAGGTCGAGGTCGAGGACCTGGCCGAAGGTCACGTTGACCGTGTCCGAGCAGCCCGGGTTGTTGGGGATGTTCGAAGGATTGGGCGGGTAGAACATCGGGACTGGCGGGAAGTTGCCGTCGTCGTTGCAGCCGCGGAAGCAGAAGGCCAGGCCGTCGAGGAAGTCCACACCGTCTGTGGTGAGGGAGGGTCCATCCCAGTCGCTGCCGGCATGGTCGAACTCACCTACCTGCATGAACCTCTGCTGCCCGTCGCCGACGTTGATGCCGACGTTGGCAGGCGCACCGTCGAGACCGGCGGTTCCGCCGGAGGAATCACCGGTGGTCCAGTCCATCTCGTCGTAGGCGAAGCACAGGTTGTTGCCCAACCCCATGACCGGGTTGGTGCCATCCGAGATGGCCACCTGGAAGGTGTTCATCTTGTCCGAGCCGAACTCGTAATAACCGACGTTCACCCAGGTGACGACCAAGGTGTCTTCGCCGTTCTGGTCGTCGCTGTCTTGCAGGTCGTAGTAAACCTCGCCGATCCGGCACTCGGGGTCGCCGGTGTCCACGTCGGCCCAGAAGGGCGCGAGCATGGTGAGCTTGGAGAGATCGCCGGGGATGGGGAGACCCGTGGGCGTGAACTTGCTGAAGTTGTCAACCAGGGTCAGGTTGCCATTGTTGTTTACGTGGACGAGATCGGAGTCCCTGTTGCACAGCTCGAACTCGAAGGGCAGGTCCAGCCGCGCCGAGTCGTCGTCGTTGTGTTGGCTGGCGTCCTCTGCCGGACGGTTGCCGGAGGCGCCATCGCCGAAGAAGTCCACCAGGGCGAAGTCGCCGTCGAGGGGGAAGAGCAGCTGGGTCGGGTCGCCAGTCAGCGGCTCTCGCGGGCATTCATTGGGCATCGAGGTGCTGCTCGTCGTGCCCGACGTGGTCGAGATCAACGAGGTGCTCGTCGTGGTAGACGACGAAGAGCTCGATGTCGTCGTGGAGGGATTTCCCAACCCACCGCCCGGTGCCGGCGCATCCGACACCGACTGCATCGAGTCGAACGACGAGTAGGTGGTGGCCGTATCCCAGCCCCCTACCAGCTCGCCCCGATAGGGAACCGGCTGCCCTATCAGGCTCTCCTTGCTTGACGCTGCCTCATCAGCGGAGGCGGGAAGCGCGAGCAGAAGCGAAAGGAAGACGGCGAAAGGGACTGTAGTCCTGAAGTTCATAGAAACTCCCAAAACCGGCTGTAGCTACAGTTGATGAGATTGACCTTGTGAGCAGATTCTCTACCCAGTTGTCGAACTTGGCCCTGTGAACAGGTTCTCTACCCAATGAACAGTAGAATATCGAACGTAAGGGCCCATTCTGTCAAGGGTGTTGGCCGCATCAGGTGGGGAAAAAACGTAATCATCAGGCCGGCACGGATCCCTGCTTTGATCAATACGACGATGGTGTGGCGGCCAAATGGACCAAAAGGGGCTCGGTGGCGTCGATAAGGCCATCGCCAGAGAAGGTCACCGGAGCGGGCTGCTCGCGGCGCAAACGCCAGTAAGCGTCCCCCCGTGCGACCTCTCGCACGCTCTCACGCCGGCAGCCTGCGAGCCGCATAATGAGCGCCGTCACTCCTGCCTCGGCTCGTGCCGCCCCAACGTCGCGGGCATACGCTTATAGTCGCACAAATAAGAATGGCGAGGCGAAGAACAGGCGATAGCTCATTTACAGCCGGGCAGCCGGCGCGCACGCGGCTAGGGTTCTCCCCGCGTGCCGGCCGCCAGCCGGCGCTCGGCCGGCTGGCGTCTTATCTTTCCATCAGTGGCAAACGGGCTCGCCACCCATCAGCAGTAACCGGGTTCGCTACCTCCCGGTGAACGGTACGTGCGTGAGCTCGGCGTCTATTCCCATGAAGACCTCGTCTCTGCCACCCAGCAGCGTTCCCTGCCACCTGGTCCCGTACGCCATTTTCAGGGTGGGCACGTTGGGACAGAAGAACGAGCCGAAGCCGGTGGAGTCGACCCCGATGTGGCACATGGTCCCCTTGCCGTAGAAAAGCACATTTTCGGTCTTGAGACCGCCGGACAGGAAGGTCTTGTGCTGGGTGCTCAGCCGCAGGTCGCCGGAGACGCGCAGGATTATCACGTCATCCGGGCCGCCTACCAGCGTCAGCTGAGCGTTCTCTTTGACCTTCAGGAAGTTGAAATCGATTATGTTCAGTCCGGGGACGGTCGCCGTGATCGATCCCGCCTTGCCGATCCTGATCTTGAAATCGCCGAGACTCTGCGTGGAGGCCAGACCGGCGAGCGTCGTAACCGCCGTCGTCAGCTTGTCTTGATCGGAATCGCAGACGGCCACGAGGCCGTGTGTACCGGTCGTGTCAATGAAGGTCCCGGTCGGGTTCAGAACATCGTCGAGCTTCTCGATGACGACGCCGCCCGGGATCGAGTCCAGAGCCGTACCAGGCACATCCATGTAGAGGCCGGAGTTTATGACCCCGCCGCCGGTAGCGATGTCACCGGCCACGTCCGCACCGTCCTCGAACAGGATGCCCTCCCCGGTGCTGGCAGTGACCGCCGTGGACATATCGACAAAACCGTGGGAGTCGGCGGTGTCGCCGCAGATGCTCGCGCCCGTCTGCAGACTGCCGGTGCCGGTGTGGACGTTCACGCTCTCTCCCGCCTTACCGCCGATGATTATCCAGCGGCACGACGGTGACAGCACGTTCTCGATTGTCGGCGTGCAGACGCCGGATACGCACTCGGAGGCCAGCGTGCACTCACCGGAAGGCGACCCGTCATCGCATACCACGCCCTCGTTGTCCGGGACCGCCTCGCAGACATCATCGACCTCGTTGCACTCGCCGATGTTGCACTGCGGGTCGCAGCTACCGTCGCCGCAGTCCGCGATCGCCTCACAGTCCGGCGGCGTGCCGGCGACGCAGGTGCCCGCGCCGTCGCAGGCCTCAGCGCCGTTGCAGACGGTGTTGTCGAGACACGGCGAGTCGACCGGCTCGAAGTGACAGGTCGAGTCACAGCAGTCGCCGTTATCGAAGTTGCCATCCTCACAGTCTTCGTCCGTGTCGTTGACTATTCCGTCACCGCAGAACTCGGTCACACAGGTCGCGTCGCAGCCGTCGCCGCTCAGCGTGTTGCCATCGTCGCATTCCTCGGTGCCGGAGTCGTTGACCACTCCGTCGCCGCAGAACTCGTCAACGCAGACGGCGTCGCAACCGTCCCCGTTTACAGTGTTGCCGTCGTCGCATTCCTCGGTCCCGGCGTCGTTCGTTACGCCGTCGCCGCAGAACTCATCTACACAACTGGAGTCGCAACCGTCGAGGTCATCCGTGTTGCCGTCGTCACATTCCTCGGTGCCGGCGTCGTTGGTGATGCCGTCGCCGCAGAACTCATCCACGCAACTGGAATCGCAACCGTCCAGGTCGTCTGTGTTGCCGTCGTCGCATTCCTCGGTGCCAGCGTCGTTCGTTACGCCATCGCCGCAGAACTCATCCACGCAACTCGAATCGCAGCCGTCCAGATCGTCCGTGTTGCCGTCGTCGCATTCCTCGGTGCCGGAATCGTTAGTGATGCCGTCGCCGCAGAACTCGTCCACACAGCTCGAGTCACAGCCATCCAGGTCGTCTGTGTTGCCGTCGTCGCACTCCTCGGTGCCAGCATCGTTGGTTATGCCGTCGCCGCAGAATTCATCCACGCAACTCGAGTCACAGCCGTCCAGGTCGTCTGTGTTGCCGTCATCGCATTCCTCGGTGCCGGCGTCGTTGGTCACACCGTCGCCGCAGAATTCATCCACACAGCTCGAGTCGCAGCCGTCGAGGTCGTCTGTATTGCCGTCGTCGCACTCCTCGGTGCCAGCATCGTTGGTGATGCCGTCGCCGCAGAACTCGTCAACGCAGCTCGAGTCGCAGCCGTCCAGATCATCCGTGTTGCCGTCGTCGCACTCCTCGGTGCCAGCATCGTTGGTGATGCCGTCGCCGCAGAACTCATCCACGCAACTGGAGTCACAACCGTCCAGATCATCTGTGTTGCCGTCGTCGCATTCCTCAGTTCCGGCGTCATTTGTGATGCCGTCGCCGCAGAACTCGTCCACGCAACTCGAGTCACAGCCGTCCAGGTCGTCTGTGTTGCCGTCGTCGCATTCCTCGGTGCCGGCGTCGTTGGTTACGCCGTCGCCGCAGAACTCGTCCACGCAACTCGAATCGCAACCGTCTAGATCGTCGGTGTTACCGTCGTCGCATTCCTCAGTGCCGGCATCGTTGGTTACGCCATCACCGCAGAACTCATCCACGCAACTGGAATCACAACCGTCGAGGTCGTCCGTGTTGCCGTCGTCGCATTCCTCGGTGCCAGCATCGTTGGTGATCCCGTCGCCGCAGAACTCATCCACACAGCTCGAGTCGCAGCCGTCGAGATCATCTGTATTGCCGTCGTCGCATTCCTCGGTGCCGGCGTCGTTCGTTACGCCATCGCCGCAGAACTCGTCCACGCAACTCGAGTCACAGCCGTCGAGGTCATCCGTATTGCCGTCGTCGCATTCCTCGGTGCCGGCGTCATTGGTGATGCCGTCGCCGCAGAATTCATCCACACAGCTCGAATCGCAACCGTCCAGATCATCTGTGTTGCCGTCGTCACATTCCTCGGTTCCCGCGTCGTTCGTTACGCCGTCGCCGCAGAACTCGTCTACGCAGCTCGAGTCGCAGCCGTCCAGATCATCTGTGTTGCCGTCGTCGCATTCCTCAGTGCCGGCGTCATTGGTGATGCCGTCGCCGCAGAACTCGTCCACACAACTGGAGTCACAACCGTCCAGGTCGTCGGTGTTGCCGTCGTCGCACTCCTCGGTGCCGGCATCGTTCGTTACACCGTCGCCGCAGAACTCATCCACGCAACTGGAGTCACAGCCGTCCAGATCATCTGTGTTGCCGTCGTCGCACTCCTCAGTGCCGGCGTCGTTGGTTACGCCGTCGCCGCAGAACTCGTCCACACAGCTCGAGTCGCAGCCGTCCAGATCATCCGTGTTGCCGTCGTCGCATTCCTCAGTTCCGGCGTCATTGGTGATGCCGTCGCCGCAGAACTCGTCCACACAGCTCGAGTCACAGCCGTCGAGATCATCTGTATTGCCGTCGTCGCACTCCTCGGTGCCGGCGTCGTTCGTGACGCCGTCGCCGCAGAACTCATCAACACAGCTCGAGTCACAGCCGTCGCCTGAGACCGTGTTGCCGTCGTCGCACTCCTCATTGCCGGCATCGTTCGTGATGCCGTCACCGCAGAACTCATGCACGCAGCTCGAGTCACAGCCATCGCCGTCGACCGTGTTGCCGTCGTCACACTCCTCATTGCCGGCATCGTTGGTTACGCCGTCGCCGCAGAACTCATCAACACAGTTAGAGTCACAGCCGTCGCCATCGACCGTGTTGCCGTCGTCGCACTCCTCATTGCCGGCATCGTTCGTGATGCCGTCGCCGCAGAACTCATCCACGCAGCTCGAGTCACAGCCGTCGCCTGAGACCGTATTTCCGTCGTCGCATTCCTCGTTGCCGGCATCGTTGGTTATCCCGTCGCCGCAGAACTCATCCACACAGCTCGCGTCGCAGCCGTCCAGGTCGTCGGTATTACCGTCGTCGCACTCCTCGCCTGGCTCCTGAAAGCCGTCACCACAGGTCCACTGACGGAAGAGCTGTCCTTGGATGCTGTCCCTGGAAGAATCGGTGCCCGACGAACCCCGGCTTTGCCACACAGCGACAAAGGCCCCGCTGGAATCCATCGCTACTGTGGGGAGGCGCTGCAGGTTTGTGGTGTAGGTATTGACTTGGAACTCACCTTGCAGCCTGCTTCCGTCGCTGGTGTAGCGCTGTCCTTGGACGCTATGCTCGGAAGAATCCGTGCCCGACGAACCTTTGCTATACCACGCCACGACGAAGTTCCCGCTGGAATCCATCGCCACATCGGAGCGGAACTGCAAGTTAGTAGTGTAGGTATTGACCTCGAACTCACTTCCCAGCCCGCTTCCGTCGCTGGCGTAGCGCTGCCCTTGGACGCTGTAATTGGAAGAATCCGCGCCCGACGAGCCAATGCTGTCCCACACCACGACGAAGTCCCCACTGGAATCCATCGCCACGCTGGGTTGGCTCTGCACGTTCGAAGTGTAGGTATTGACCTGGAACTCACTTCCCAGCCTGCTTCCATCGCTGGCGTAGCGCTGCCCTTGGACGCTATCGTTGGAAAAATCCGTGCCCGATGAACCCTTGCTTCTCCACACGGCGGCGAAGTTCCCACTAGAATCCATCGCCACACGGGCGTGCGTCTGCAAGTTCGTAGTGTAGGTATTGATTTGGAACTCACTTCCGAGCCTGCTTCCGTCGCTGGCGAAGCGCTGCCCTTGGACGCTGTAGCTGGCAGAATCCGTGCCCGACGAGCCGATGCTGTCCCACACCACGACGAAGTCCCCGCCGGAGTGCATCGCGACGCTGCGGTTAGTCTGTGTGTCCGTAGTGTAGGTATTGATTTGGAACTCAGTTCCCAGCCTGTTTCCGTCGCTGGCGTAGCGCTGCCCTTGGACGCTATAGTCGGAAGAATCCGTGCCCGATGAGCCAATGCTAGGCCACACCACGACGAAGTCCCCGCCGGAGTTGATCGCGACGCTGGCGTAACCCTGCTGGTCCGTAGTGTAGGAGTTGACTTGGAACTCAGCCCCCAGGGTGCTTCCGTCGCTGGCGTAGCGCTGCCCGTGGACGCTACCGTAGAAAGAATCCGTACCCGACGAGCCATAGCTACTCCACACCACGACGAAGTCCCCGCCGGGGGCCATCGCGACTCTGGAGGCATACTGGTCCGACGTGGTGTAGGTATTGACCTGGAACTCCGGTCCAACGAAGACCGGCTGCGCGTCGGCATTCGCCGTCACGAGTAGCGCGGTCACGGCGATCGCTACGAAACCAAAACAAGATCTGAACACGGCTGCTCTCCCCCAATACATCGGTGTGCTGGACGCACGCAGAGCGGATGCGCAAACGCGACCCGCTCCTTCCAGTGGTGTGTGAACCGCGGCGCGAGGCGCGCCGATGCCCGATAATGTGCTGTGCCGAGCCCCGGTCGTACGGTGCCGCCAGGCCTGCGCTTGGACGTCGAGACGTCTCACCGCTACCCCGAGCAGGTAGGCCGAGCCTTCTGCTACAGTTATTTCCTTGAACTTGAAATGCACGGTCCCCGAGCCGGCGTGGATTCAAATAAGCTATACGGACCTGCCACCGCCATGTCGAGCTATGCGCAGGATCGTAACTTCGTAATGCATCGCCACGTCGCAAGCATGATCGCTCTCGCACACTGAACCTGTTCGGGCCACCAGGCGGGCGAGGTCGGAAGGCCGGCTTTGGCTCGGATCCGTTTCTTCGCTCTGAGCCTCTCGCTCACGCTGCTCTTGCGCGATCCAGCCAAGGGCGGCCACGGCACGTGTGAGGAGGTAGGCGTGAACACAGCGATGAAATGATGGCGACGGTGCATGCAGCAGTGACACCGGCGTCAATCGCCGCACCGGGCGGCTATCGTCGGCAGGCCGAGCGAGAAGCTGGTCTGTGCTTCACGAACGACGCCGGATACCGGCGCGTGCCGGGCGCCTCCTTGTAAATACAGCATCATAATGTCATATTTGCATGGATGATTACCAGGCGCCTTCAATCCTCGATCGAGCAGCTGCTGTCCGAACAGGCCGCTGTCGCTCTTCTGGGACCGCGTCAGGTAGGCAAGACCACCCTGGCCTTGGACATAGGCGCGTCGCGGCCGTCGATCTACTTTGACCTGGAGAATCCAGGTGACGCTGCGGTGCTCGGCGAGCCCCGCGCCATGCTTGGGCGCCAGCGCGACAAGCTCGTCATCGTTGACGAGGTCCAACGCTTGCCGGGTCTGTTCGAGGTCGTGCGTGGGCTGATCGACGAGTACCGCCGACGCGGCGAGCGTACCGGCAAGTTTCTGTTCTTGGGCTCGGCGTCCGTACAGCTTTTGCGACAATCCTCAGAGACCCTGGCCGGGCGCATCGCCTATCGTGAGCTCGAGCCGATAGACATGCTCGAGGCGGTCGCGGTTACCGAGGTCGACTCCCTTTGGGTGCGCGGCGGATTTCCCGACTCTCTGCTGGCGTCCTCCGGGCGCTCCAGCATGACCTGGCGACGCGACTTCATCCGCACCTACCTGGAGCGCGACATCCCGCAATTCGACAGCCGCGTCCCTGCCGAAACGCTGCGCCGCTTCTGGACGATGCTCGCCCACAGCCAGAGCACTCTGCTCAACACTGCGCGGCTTGCGGCTTCCCTCGCCATCGACGTGCGCACGCTGAACCGGTACCTGGACCTGCTGGTCGATCTCTTGCTCGTACGCAGGCTGCAACCGTGGTCGGGCAACGTCGGCAAACGACTCGTACGCTCGGCAAAGATCTACCTGCGTGACAGCGGGATCGTACACGCTCTGCTCGGCCTGACTACCCTGGAGGATGTTTTGGCTCACCCGGTTGCCGGCTCGAGCTGGGAGGGTTTCGTAATCGAGAACATCCTCTCATGCGCACCGCAGTCCGTGACGCCGTACTTCTACCGCACGAGTGCCGGGAGCGAGATCGACCTGGTCCTGGAGTTCTCGCCAAGCAAACGCTGGGCGATCGAGATCAAACGTTCCGAGGCGGACCCGCGCCCGTCCAAGGGATTCCACGCCGCCTGCGACACGATCGACGCCCGGCGTCGCATCGTCGTCTATCCCGGCGAGCGTAGCTTCGAGCAAGGCGGCAACGTGGAGACTTGTCCCGCTAGCGCTGTAATGCGCGACCTGATCGCTCTCGCACACTGAACCCGTCCGGCCCACTAACGACCCGGTCTTCGATTCTCATTCGCAGGCGCCCACCGCAGTGAGAGTTCGCTCGGCGATGCGGTGGGCCTGGCCGCAGTCGGCCTCGGAGCGAAGCACACACCAGGCAGGCCCGCGGCGCAGCCGTTGTACACGAAGGGCATCGACTTCGGGCGAGACGAGGGCCGCTGCCGCGCGCTCGTCGAAACCCGTCTCGCCGAGGGCCAACCCGGAGAGAGCGGCGTAGCGGGCGCACATCACTTCGTGCCGGGCGCGAAGCTCGAGCATCAGGCCGCGTGCTCGCGATGTCGCGGCTACGCCCGTGGCCGCCAGTGCAAAGCCCACCACGATGACGACGAGAACCGCACTGCCGCGCTCGCCTCTCTTCATGGGACTGCTGATCGGGGCGCATGGAGATAGCTGTGCGGCCGGCTCGTCTCCGGTCTTTCGATCCTCAGCTCGATGAGCTTTACCTCGGCCGCCAACGTTGCCGGCATGCCGGCGGCGTCCATGTGGACGAAGCGGCTCTCCGAGGAGAGATCTTCCATGACTGTCATCGCCTGACGGCCGAGCTTGTAAACGAGCCTGGCCTTCGCGCCGCTGGTCTTGAAATAGACGCTCGTCACCTCGGCGCTGCGCGGGTTCACGTGTCCGTCCCCGTCGCGATCGGAGTGCAAGACGATCTCGCCGCCATCGGCCCGTGCGACCGGCGGCGGGGTGCTCGGACCGGCACCGGCCTGCATGACGGCCCGGTCGAGTAGGTGCTCGACCTGCCGCTCGCGAAACAACTCGGCCTCGATCGTCCACAACTCGTGTGCCAGGCGAACGTTCGCGCCGAGCCCGGAAACGAGAGTGGCGAGTACGCCGGCGTGTAGCGCCAGCGCAGCGGCGGTCTCCAGCAGGCTCGGTGCAATCATCAGGGACAGCTCCCATTGCCGGGGATGATGAGCGAGAGAGGCGCGTATTCCTCCGGCGTCTCTTCAAGGCGCGAGACACGAGCCGTGACGCGCTCGAGCGGCTGCGCCGCGGCAAGCGCCACCCGCTCGAGATCGCATTCGAGGTGGGCGGGACAGATATAGGCGGCCGCACAACGGGCCCCCAGCTCGGCCTCGAGCATGTTGCGCGTAGCGCTCAGCGCTTCGTAGTGTTTGACGGCGGCACCGGCCAAGCGCCCGACCGAGGCCAGAGTGTGGCTGCTGGTGGCCAGCAGAGCCGACGTCAGTGCCAATGCCACGACCGTTTCCAGCAACGACATCCCCGACTGACCCGTGAGAACTCGCTTCACCGCACTACACCGCGTTGGTTGACGACCACGGCGACCTCTGAGGCGGTTGCGCCAATGGCCAAGCGTATCGTCGCGTTGTCGGCCAGGCCGCTTGCGCGGAAGCTCACATCGCCGTCGGCCGGCGCCGAGGTCACGACGGCGCCGGCGGGAAGCTTCACGCTGCGAGACGTACCTGCGGCCGTGACGATAGAGACGCTCGATGAGCCTGGCTCGACGACCAGGCTGGCGCCATCGGCAGAGACGTAAGCGATCCGTCTCGCCTCGAGCAGGGCATCGACGAGGATGCGGCGCGCCGACTCCAGACCGGCGTCGCGAGCCAGCGAGCGCATGCCACCAATGGCGCTCACGGAGGCCACCGCCACGATCGCCATCGAAGCCACGAGCTCGACTACAGAGTAACCGTGTTGCCGCACCCCCGTGGCTCGCACGCCTCGGCGAGTCGGGTCAATGACTGAGCTTGAATGGATCAATCCGGGTGGGTTGCCATCAGTCCGTTGAGGAACCCCGGACCGATCCAGGTGCCTGGCGACGGGAGCGGTTTTTTCGACGGGCTGATAACTACGGCCACGTTGCTTGCGCTTGACAAAGGCCGTGCTCGCCCGGCAT
Source organism: bacterium (assembly GCA_003354045.1). GTDB lineage: Bacteria > Desulfobacterota > Binatia > UBA1149 > CAITLU01 > PIVZ01. The sequence goes on along the minus strand of PIVZ01000014.1, from coordinate 7,496 downwards.
CTGACTGATTCCCGTGCGCCCCGCGGCGGGGCGACGCAATCGAATAGAGGATAACGGATGGATCTGAGCTACGGCCCCGAATACGAAGAATTTCGCAAGGAAGTGCGCGCTTTCATCGAGACGCACAAGGATGCGGCACTGCCTGCCACCGTCCGCCTGGACGTAGGCCGCGGGTTTCGCAAGTGGCAGCAGACGCTGGTGGAGAACGGCTATGCCTGCCGCACCGTGCCTGCGGAGTACGGTGGCTTCGGCGCCGAGCCCGATACCTTGAAGACCATCATCATCGACGAGGAGTTTCGCGCCGCACGTATCTCCAGCGGCATGACCAACCAGGGCATCAGCATGCTGGTGCCGACCCTTCTCCAGTATGGCACCGAGGAACAGAAGCAACGCTACGTCGGGCCGACCATCCGCGGCCAGATGATCTGGTGCCAGGGATACAGTGAGCCGGGGTCGGGCTCCGACCTGGCTAGCCTGACCACGAGCGCGGTTCTCGACGGTGATGAGTTCGTCGTGAACGGCCACAAGATCTGGACGAGCACGGCGAGCGAGGCCGACATGATGTTCGGTCTGATCCGCACCGAGCCGGATGCCTCCAAGCACAAGGGGATCAGCTATCTCCTCATCGACATGAAGTCGCCGGGGATAGAGATCCAGCCTCTGGTCATGATGACCGGCCAAGCGGGCTTCAGCGAGGTCTTCCTGGACGACGTCCGCGTGCCCAAGGAGAACCTGGTGGCCGAGCGCGGCCAAGGCTGGGAGGTCGGTAAGGCCACGCTTCTCCACGAGCGTAACATGCTCGGCGCGGCCGATCAGACCGACACGATGCTGCGCGGCTGCTTCGACGTTCTCGAGGAGTACGACGCGACGGACAATGCCATCTTCCGAGACCGGGCGATGAAGATCGCCGCGCGTACGCTGGCGATGAAGTATCATTCGCTGCGCATGCTCACCGACCGGCTCAAGGGACGGAGTCTGAGCGCGCCCGCACTCATCACCAAGCTCAACGGCTGCCAGCTCAATCACGACATCGGCAAGCTGGCCATCGACGGCATGCGCGAGGCCGGCCTGTTCAGGCGCGGCTGCGAGCGCGCCCGTGACGACGGCTTCTGGCAGAGCGGCTACATGTTCCAGCTCGGCCTGATCATCGGTGGCGGCACGGCGCAGATCCAAAAGAACATCATCAGCGAGATCGGGCTCGGCATGCCGCGCGAGCCCAAGACCGTCGTCAAGGCCAAGTAGGGGGCACCATGGATTTTGGACTGTCCGAAGAGCAGGCGATGTTCCAGGAGGCCCTCAGCGGCTACCTTGCCGAACGGGTGCCGCCGGAACGGGTACGAACGGTGATGGAAAGCGACGACGGCCATGACGCCGACGTGATCGTCGGGCTGGCCGAGCAAGGGGCCACGGGCATCCTGGTGCCGGCCGAGTACGGCGGCTCCGAGCTCGGGCTGCTCGATGCGGTCATCGCTGCCGAGGAGCTTGGCCGCGCGGCCGCGCCCTACTCCTTTCACTGTGCCGCCGTCATGGCGCCTTATTTGATTGCGGCCTCTTCTTCGGAGGAGCCGAAGAGCCGCTGGCTGACCGCTCTGGCCGCCGGCAAGGCGCACCTGTCAGTGGCGCTGGCTGCGCGCGAGGTTCGCAAGGGCCGTCTCAGCGGCAAGGTAGACTTCGTCTCGGACGTGGCGACGGCCGACGCCTTCATCGTGCAAGCCGGCCAAGAAGGTGGTGGCGAGCTCTACGTGGTGCCGCGCGACGCCGCCGGGGTGAGCTTTACCGCCCTCTCCACGGTGGATGAGACCCGCCGCATCGGCGAGCTCGTCTTCGAAGATACGCCCGTGGACGACAGCATGCGCCTACTCGTCGATGACGCCGCCGCGGTCGTCGAGCGGGCGCTCGATGCCGGGCGCATCGCATTGGCGGCCGACGCACTTGGAGCCGCCGAGAAGTCGCTGCAACTCGCCGTGGCCTACTCGCTAACGCGTGAGCAGTTCGGACGCGTGATCGGCTCCTTCCAGGCCGTGAAGCACATGTGCGCCGAGACCTTCGCCGAGATGGAGCCGGTGCGCTCGCTTCTCTGGTACGCCGCCTTTGCCTGGGACGAGCAATTAGCGGACGCCCCTTATGTTGCCGCGCTGGTGAAGTCCCACGCCGTCGAGATGGCCACGCAGGCGACCACGACCTGCGTACAGGTTCACGGTGGCATCGGATTTACCTACGAGTGCGACATGCAGATCTGGTTCAAGCGCGCCGGCTACGACTACCAGGTGCTCGGCGCCCCGGCGGCGTTGCGCGAACGAGCCGCCGAGATCGAGTTCGGGCCCGTCTAGCCGGAGATGATCGCGTCATGAGAGGCTTTTGCCGGACGTCTTACGGGTTGGCGCTCCCCGGGGCGTGCGTTATGGTGCGGCCGCTTCATGGGTGCGCGGGGCCGCATGGAAAGCGATGAGTCCATCTGACCCGAAGAGGCGCTAGAGATGTCGGAGACGGGGAACGCGAAGCTGGAGATACGCAAGGCCGTGAACGACGTGCAGGTTGCCGCCTGCTTCGACGTCATCGCGGAGTTGCGCCCTCATCTCATCCGCGCGGAGTTCGTCGAGATGATCCGCTGGATGACCGAGTACGACAGCTTCAATCTGGTCTTCGGAGTATACGACGGCCGCATCGTCTGCGTGGCCGGTTACCGTCTTTGCACGACTCTGGCCTATGGCTCCGTGCTCTATGTGGACGATCTTGTCACCACCGGCGATTTGCGCTCGCACGGCTGCGGCCACGAGTTGCTCGAGTGGCTCAAGCACGAGGCGGCCGATCAACAATGCGACTGGCTGCAGCTCGACTCGGGCATCCAGCGCACGGATGCGCACCGTTTCTACGAGCGCGAGGAACTCGTGCGCACCTCGCACCACTTCGCGTTTCGCATCGGCAGACCCGAGCCGGAGGACGGCTAGCCCGCGCTGGCGCACGCTCTGCTGCCTCGCGACGAGCGCTCATGAATGACCCGGCCTAACCCGGCGCGGTGGAGGCAGAGATGGGGTCCAGCAGATCGAAACTGGCCGGCCAGGTCGCCGCGACCGCGGTCGGCACCTGCGTCCTGTGGTGGCTCATCTACTGGCTGATAACCTGGCTGGCGCTACCGCAGGTCGCCACCGACTTCTACGGCGGCATTCCACGCGACAAGGTGCGCGCTTTGCAGAACCGTGCCGGCGTCAAGGTAGTGACCGGCGGCGACTGGGTTCATCTGGGCTGGGTGGCCGATCCCGAGGTCGAGAAGTACCACGTACTCGAGTGGATCGACGGCGACTGGCGGTTGCTGGTACGGTCGCGCTTCGGCTCGGCACTGATCACCGGCCTGACCAAGCGTGACGATCACCGATTCAGGGTGGTGGCGGTGGCCGCGCGCGACTCGGCGTGGCGGGACGCTGCCGTCGCGCTTGGGCTGGGCGCTCCCACCCTGCAACCGCGCCTGCTCGCAGAGGTCAAGGTACGTACAGGCGCCGCCCCGCCGCCGTTCCAGCGACCGCGAGTGGCCGGCAAATGGCGCTACCTGTTTCGTCCCGAGAAGACCGGCGACTACATCAACGACCATGCCCTGTTCCGCGACAGAGCCGGTGCGTGGCGAGCTCTCGGCATAACCGGCCCGGGAGCCGGCGATTACAGCCGCGAACTGTGGTTTGCCCACGGCAGCACCGACAGCCTCGACGATGGCGAGATGGTCGAAACCGAGCGCGTCGCCGACTACGGCGAGGCAGCCTGGGCGCCGCACGTCATTCGCACCTCTGGCGGTCGCTACCACCTCTACTGGTCCCCGCACCGAGCCGCTCATGCGGTTTCCTATGACGGTGTCGTCTGGCAGGGGCGGGAGGATGCGATACGGGTTCCCTATAACCGTTTCTTCCGCGACCCGATGGTCCTCGAGGTCGCCCCTGGCCAGTGGCTCATGTACGCCACCGCGCGCGGACGGTACTTCTCGATGGTGGACGTCTATCAGTCCTTCGATCTCGAGAACTGGCAGTACATCCGCAGTGCCTGGCGGGCCGCGTGGGGAAGCGAGCGAAACGCGATCGTTAGCTCGGCCGAGTCTCCCTTCGTGATCGCCAAGGACGGCAACTACTACCTCTCGATCACCTACAACAACGAGTCGGGTATTTTCGCTCCGATCGGCTTGGCACTGGGCGTGTGGATGGGCGGGGCGGAAAGCTACAACGACACCCTCGTGTTCGCCTCCACGAATCCCTATGACTTCGGCGACTACGAAGGGCGCGAGAGCACCTCGAACCTGGTCGCCGAACTCGAGGCCCACGCGCCCGAATACATTCACGACGAGAGCTCGGGACGCTGGTATCTTACCACCTGTGGCTGGCCGCTCGCCGCCACGCTTACGCGGGGCGAGCTGGCGATCGCGCCACTTTCGTGGGAGAGGCGCTAACCGGGATCATTCACCTCGGCCGGTAACGATCGCCACGACAATACCCGGCAGCGATCGGCGTCAACCCGCCGGATATTCGGCTGCACCAGTCCCGGCGCACCGCCAGGTCGTCTCAGAGCAGGCGGCCGGCACTGAAGTACCAGCTTATGATTTCCTTGCCGGCCAGGGCGTAAATGACCGAGCCGGCGGCCAGGAAAGGACCGAAGGGAATGGGGGTTTCGAGCTTTCCCCGTCTGGTCGCAACCAAACCTATGGTGAAGACCATTCCGATGAGGGGGCCGACGACGAGCGTGAACAGAACGGCCGGAAAGCCCTGCAGGCCGCCGATCATGGCCAGCAGCTTGACGTCGCCGAAGCCCATCCCTTCGCGTTTTCGCGCCCGTTCGTAGAGCCAGCCGATCAGCCACAGCGAACCGCCACCGACGGCGATTCCGATAGCCGAGCTCGCCAACGAGATGTGCTGGACGAAAATGGCCAGAGCCGGCGCGACCAGGATGGAGGGTAGGGTGATGGCATCGGGAATGATGAGGTGGTCGATGTCGATGAAGCTCACCACCACCAGCGAGGAGACCAGCGCCAGATGGACGGCCAGCGCACGTGGTTCGAAACCGCGTTCGAAGAGCAGGACGAAGAGCACTGCCGTGAGGACTTCGACGACGACGTAGCGCGGTGAGATATACGCCTTGCAGCTCCGGCAGCGGCCGCGCAGCAACAGGTAGCTGAGTACCGGGATGTTGTCGTACCAGACGATCGGGGTTTCGCAGCTCCGGCAGTGCGAGCGCGGCTTGACCAGTGACTCCTGCAGGGGCACGCGGACGATGCAGACGTTGAGAAAGCTGCCTATGACGAGGCCGATGAGTATGACCAGTGCGAGAAACATATTCGTCGCCGCACCCGCGCGCCGCTCCAGGCGGGAGGCCCGTGGCGTCACCCGAGCATGCGGGGCTCCATGCGACGGGGATTTTGCTTGCCGGCAGCGCGGTCTGCAAACGATGCGCCGTCGTTCTGGGCACAAAGAGCCGCGGCCGGTGGAGAGACGCCTCACGGCCCGGTGCCCGGCGGCCAGGTCAGCGCGGGGCCGAGCTGAGGGGAGGCTCGGCCCCGCTGTCCCAGGAGTAGAGGAGCGAGCCTGCCGGGTGCTCCGAGTCGGCCGTGAAGCCCACCACGTCGGCGCTCCCGACCGTGATCTCGACTCCGGCCGAGGCGACGAAGGCGCCGAGGTCGGCCACGGCCGAGGCGTAGTCTTCGTTCCTGGCGCGATAAAGCTCCTGGGCGGCCGCGAGGTTTCTCAAATCTTGCTGAGCTCGCGAGTCGTAGGCGGCGGCCCGGTACTCGGCGAAGCGAGGCAGCGCGGCTGCCGCCAGGATGCCGATGATCGCAATGACGACGAGGAGCTCGAGCAGACTGAATCCATCTTGTCGTGACATCATCCGAGACCTCCGGACAGTAGAGAGGCTGATCCGAGAATGGGCTGATAGATGGCGAGAACGCCGGCGGAGACGACCGCGCCCATCAGGGCTACGGCGGCTGGCTCCGCGAGTCGCGTGAGCCGCGAGAGCGCGGTCTCTCTTTCCATCGCGCGCAGCTTGGCCAGGCGTTCGAAGGCGCCCGCGTAGTCGCCGGCGGTCTCGGCGACCTCGAGCAGCCCGCACTCGTCACCGACCGGGTCGAGCCCGCTGCGCTGCCAGCAACGGCTCAGTGGCAGGCCGCGTCCGAGCAGGCGAAGGGCCGTCGAAAGCTCGCGCCGCAGCCGGCGGTTGCCTGCCGTGCCTGCCGCCATTCGCAAGGCCTGCTCGGCGTCGCAGCCGGCTTCGAGCAGTGCGGCCATGGTGGCGTAGGTACGCGCCTTCTCTCCGCTGAGCACCAGGTGGCCGAACAAGGGCAGTCGCAGCAGCAGGTGGTCCCAAGCGGTGGCGACCACGACAGACCTGCGCCGCGCCAACGTGAACGCCAAGGCTGCAAGGGCCAGGAGCGCGGCCGAGAGCGGTCCGGAGGCCGATATCCATTCGCCGACGGCCATCATCCACAAGGTCGTGGCGGGCAGGGCCTCAGTCTTGCCGTCGTAAAGCTCGGCCAACGAGGGGAGGACCGCGAGCGATAGGAAAGCGAGTGCAGCGAAGGATACGACGACGAGCAGGCAAGGATAGGCCAGGGCAGAAGACAGGCGCCGGCCGGTGGCCTCATCCTCGCTCATGCGGCTGCCGAGCAGCTCGAGCGAGCGGCCGATCGCGCCGGAGGCCTCGCCGGCGCGGATCAGCGCGATCTCCGTTGCGGAGAACAATCCGTCGGCTTTGCGCATGGCGACGGAAAGAGGACGCCCGCGCCGCACATCTACGGCCAGCAGAGAAAGGACACGGCCCGCCCCACCTCCCGTTCGTGAGCTGGCCGCCAGCGCTTCGCTAGTGCTCAGCCCGGCCGCGGTCATCGCGCTCAACCGTTCCACGGCGGCGATGGCGTCGCGCCTATTGGCCCGCATCACTGGCCCCCCTTTGTTCCGATGCCGCAGCCGTCCGGCCAGGGGCAGCGTGCCAGCGCCTCCGTGACAGTGGTCTCGACGCTGGCCGCCCGGGCCAGCCCCGCTGCCAGAAGAGTCCGTGCCAGCGGTGCTACCTGCCCGCCGCCTGCCCGCGAGAGTATCTCGACCACCGGCAACCGCCCGCGGTAGCCCTCGCCATCGCAATGATCGCAGCCGCGGGCCGTCGCCAGCGCCGGCGGTGGCACCAGCCCGCAGTCGGAGAAGAGAGAGGCGGCTGCGGCGTCGGTCGGGTGTGTAGTGCGGCAATGGTTGCACACGCGACGCACCAGCCGTTGGGCGACGACGAGGCTGACGGTGGCTCGTACCAGATACTCGGGCACGCCCATTTCGGGAAGACGGATCATCGCTTCATGGGTGTCCGAGGCATGCACGCTGGTGAGCACCAGGTGACCGGTGAGCGCGGCCCGGCAGGCTATGCGGGCACTCTCGCCGTCGCGGACCTCTCCCACCATCAGCACGTCCGGGTCCTGCCTGAGCAAAGCCCGCAGAACCACCGCGAAGCCGCGACCGGCGTCATCATCGACCGGTACCTGT
>PIVZ01000958.1 GCA_003354045.1 bacterium | reverse complement strand
CGCCGGCAGAGCAGGCGCGACCGGCACCGGTCGATATTAGGTCGCCTGTCTGAGCATCCGAGCTTGCGGCGTGCACCGCCTCAGCGAGCTCGGCGCGCAGAGCTCGCGACAGAGCGTTCAGCTGGTCGGGGCGGTTGAGGGTAAGCGTCGTTATGCCTTCGGCCTTATCGACCATGACGAGCGAGTCGGACATGGGTTTGGTCTCCTTTACCGGTCCTGCGGGGCCAGACCGTCGCGTATGCGTTCGGCTTGATCATCGAGCTCGGCGCGCGCCGGCGCCCCTCGTGTCAGGGGCGGAATGCTCAAGCCGAAGCCGTCGCCGGCGTAGCGTGGAATCACGTGGAGATGAGAATGGAACACCGTCTGGCCGGCGATCGCGCCGTCGGCCAGAAACAGGTTGACTCCTTCGCACGGGAGCCCGCTGGCGCGCAGGCCGGCGGCTATGCGACGGCCGATCACGAACATCCGTGAGCCCGATCCGTCGTCGAGACCGGCGAGGTCGGCCGTGTGATAGTTCGGAATGACGAGCACGTGACCGGTGACCACCGGTTGTACGTCGAGGAAGGCGCTTACGGTCTCGTCTCTGTAGACGAAGCTGGCGGGAGCCTCACCCGCGACGATGTGGCAGAAGATACAATTCGACTCTTGCTGCATGGTTACCCCGGCTAGTCGCCAAAACCTCGGCGGCCGATGGATAGATACGTTGCCGACGCGCCATTGACAACGGCCGCCCGGTCCCGGCTCTGTAGCAGCTAGCCGAGGCCCATCAGTTCCTCGAAGCCGAAGCGGTGGCCCGCTGTAAAGCCGCCGTCCACGACCAGGGCATGCCCGGTGATGAAGGAGGCCTCCTCGGAGGCCAGGAAGGCCACGGCAGAGGCCATTTCCTCGGGCTTTCCTGTCCGGCCCATCTGGTGGGCGTCGATGAACCGGTCGCGCATCGTTTCCATACCTTCGGCGAACAGTATCTGCGTCATCTGTGTCTCGACCAGGCCGGGACACACGCAGTTGACGCGGATGCCCTTGCGCGCGTAGTCGATCGCCATGTTCTTGGTGAGCAGGATAACGCCGCCCTTGGAGGCGTTGTAGACGCTGCCGCCCTCGGTGCCCTCTATGCCCTCGATGCTCGCGATGTTGACTATGCTGCCGGTACTGCGCTCGAGCATCGCTGCCAGGGCGTGTTTGCAGACGAGGAAGGTGCCCTTGAGATTCACGCCGATGACGCGGTCCCACTCGGCGGTGTCCAGGGCATGGACGGCGCCGCCGCT
>PIVZ01000957.1 GCA_003354045.1 bacterium | reverse complement strand
CGCCCCTCACGACTCCGTCGAGCCGAACGAGCACCTTGCCGGGTTGATCGCGCCCGCGCGCGTCGACGCAGCGGGTAACCGTACATTCGAAGGTCTTGCCGACCGGGCAACGCTGCTGCAGATCGGTGAGCACGAGTTCCGCCTGCGGAGTATTGGAGTCTCGAAAGAGCTCGTACACAGTGCCGACCCCGCCCAGTTCCTCGGCAATCGCGCCGAGGTACGCCAGATCGTCAAGGGTCAGTCGGCGCCGCGCGACAAGGTGGGTGTCGACCGCTATGCCGCGCGCACTGAGTTCCTCAATCCGCTCGGTACTTAGCCGAGTCGATTGTTTGAGCTTCCGTGTCCGCTTCCGAAATCCCAACTGGACGGTGACGTGGCTACCGTGCCGGAGAGTCTTCTCGAACCCGTTCGGACCTGCGGGCAACCTGATCTTCGCCGGAACGACGATACCGGCGGACGGTACGCTGGCATCGTCAACGACAAGGTGTACCCACGTAGCGCGCTCGGCCACGTCGATTTGGCACACGGTGGCACCGTAGGTAGTCTCGGCGGGTTGCGACGCGATACGCTCGAGGATCGGCTCCAAGCGGTGGATTCCGTCAAAACGCACCAACCGCGCATCGGCGTCCAGTTCGCTCACTCGCAGCTCGAGCACAGCTCCCTCCGGAATCGCCGCAAGGTACCCGGGCTTAGTCGCGGGCCCTAGGTCCCCGATCCAAACGGTAGTCTCCAGGCCGGTGACCGGCTCCTTGACCCGAAGCCGTGATCCGTCCGGGGCCGGTCCCAGGGTGTGCAGTGAGACGATGGCACCGATTTGGTATTGTTCGACAAACGCCGCAAATCGCGCCGCCATCGGCACCGCGGACGTACGGACCCGGGGCGCATACGTGCCCTCGGCGTCGAGGCAGTGTTCGAGGATCTCGACTACCAGCCCTCGTCCCGCCGGCAATTCTCCCTCGATTCCCAACGGTTCAAGTGCCGCGTCGATCGCGCCGGTGAGCGCATCGTCGAGCGCTTCTTTGTCCGGCGCCGGCGTTTGAGCCTGCTCGGCGGTCGACTCGACGGGACACGCAGCGGCCTCGGCGTCGGGTTGGTTCTCGGGTCCGGAATCCTCCGCCTCGAGGGTTCCTTGTTCGTTGATCGCATCGTCGATCGGATCGATGTCCGGTTCGGGCGGAGCCATCGCGGCTGCGGAAACCTCTTCTCGATCCGCGTCGCTGTAGAAAGCCGCGCAGGCGTCCTGGAGGTCGATGCGCGCGGTCGGC
>PIVZ01000956.1 GCA_003354045.1 bacterium | reverse complement strand
CTGCTCGGCGTAACCGGCTCGGGCAAGACCTTCACGATGGCCAACGTGATCGCCGCACTCAAGACGCCGACCCTCATCATCTCACACAATAAGACGCTCGCAGCCCAGCTTTACGAAGAATTCCGCGAGCTCTTCCCCCAAAACGCCGTGGAGTACTTCGTCAGCTACTACGATTACTATCAGCCCGAGGCGTATATTCCCCAGCGCGATATTTACATCGAAAAGGACGCCTCGCGCAACGACGACCTCGACCGACTCCGACTCAGTACGACCAGCTCGCTCGTCTCACGAGAAGACGCAGCCATCGTCGCCAGCGTCTCGTGCATCTTCGGACTCGGCTCGCCCGACGACTACAAAGCCAGCGTCATCGTGCTCGAGGTCGGCCAGATCATCGACCGCGACGATCTGCTCAAGCGATGCGTCGACCTTCAGTACACGCGCAACGACGTAGACTTCAAAAGAGGCACGTTCCGTGTGCGCGGCGACGTAGTCGAAATCCACCCGGCCTACGAGCAGTTCGCCTATCGAATCGAGATGTTCGGCGACGAAATCGAACGGCTCGAAATGCTCAACCCGCTTACGTCCGAGTCGCTCGGCTCGCATGACAAGATCTTCATCTACCCGGCGGTCCATTACGTCATGCCGGAGGACCGCATCGCCGACGCCTCGAGCGCGATCCTCGAAGAACTCGACCTGCGCGTGAAACAGCTCAGGCGGCTCGGAAAACTCCTCGAAGCGCAGCGCCTGATCGCGCGCACCAAGTACGATGTCGAGATGCTGCGCGAGGTCGGCTACTGCTCGGGCATCGAGAACTACTCGCGTCACCTCAACGGCACCGAGGAGGGAGCCAAACCCTACACACTATGCGACTATTTCCCGAAGGACTTCCTCCTCGTCATCGACGAATCGCACGCCACCATCCCGCAGATCAAAGCCATGTTCAACGGTGACCGCGCCCGCAAGGAGGTCCTCGTCGAGCACGGCTTCCGCCTGCCGAGTTGCCTCGACAACCGCCCGATGCGGTTCGAGGAATTCAAGGGCATGTGGGACCGGGTGCTGTTCGTCTCCGCCACGCCGGGGCCGTTCGAGTTGGAGCTCTGCGAAGGCGAGGTCGTCGAGCAGATCATTCGGCCAACCGGGCTCGTCGATCCGCCGATCGAAGTGCTACCCGCCACTGGACAAGTGCAGGACATCCTGCAGCGGATCACCCAACGCGTCGCGGCAAACGAGCGCGTGCTGGTGACCACGCTCACGAAACGGCTCGCTG
>PIVZ01000377.1 GCA_003354045.1 bacterium | reverse complement strand
GCTGACGGCTGTCAAGGTCAACCCCCCGCATACCGCCAACGAAGGCGGCAAGCTGACCTGGCAGAACCTCACCCAGCGCAAGGAGACGTTCAAGATAGAGGTGGATGTCGATGCTGGCCTAGAAAAGGGTGATATTGTTGTTGTGTCGGCATCCGTGACCGACGATGACGAGACGGCCACTGCGCGCCTGGAGATGAGGGTCCGTTAGAAGGCCGCCGTCTCGCCACTTGGCCCCGGCGCGTGGGCAAGGCCCCCCTCGAAGACTGCGACGAGCAAGTTTGACAATGGCTCTCGTCCGTACACCATGAAGTGCATTCGCCGCCGGACAGATCGATCGTATTCGACTTCATTGGGCACATTGTCAGCATGCTCTGACCGGCGTCCAGGATACGGATAGCCTCGGTTGACTCCGGCCGCTGCCAACCGATGACAGGTGCCGCGAGAACAGATCGCTTCAACAGACCCGCGAACGTGGGTTTGGCCGCAATCATCCTGTCCTTCCTTCTGCTTTCCATCTACGCAGTGTCGCGTGCGGGGGAGCACCCGGCGGGAACGATGCATAAGTACTACGCGATCTCCTTCGTCGGGATCCTGCTGTGCTCGCTCGCCTGGCGACTGCGCGGAGAGACCAAGATGCGCTTGGTCATGATCGTCGTCTCCATCGTGTGCGGCCTCTACTTGATCGAGCTCATCATGCCGCTGCTACCGGCGCCTTCGACGGACATAGCCGAGATTGCCCGCGAGCAGGGCATTGCGTTCGATACGCGGACGAAGGCGGAAGTCGTCCTGGATCTCAGAGCCCAAGGCAAAGAAGCCTACCCGTGTATGCAACCACAGTTTCTGATCAACACAGACGGCATGGATTCGGCTGCGGCGAAGCTCTATCCGCTCGGCACTGTCTCGCGGAAAACGACTGTCCTGTGTAACGAGAGCGGGACACATGTCGTCATCGAAAGCGACGAACGCGGATTCAACAACCCTAAAGGAGTCTGGAGCGAGCCTGAGATCGACGTCGCACTGATAGGGGATTCCTACGCCCAGGGTTATTGCGTGGCTTCGGGTGATGACATAGCGGGCCAACTGAGAAGGAGTGGCCGCAGCGTCGTCAACCTCGGATCTGGCGGCAACGGACCGTTGCTCGATCTAGCCCTGGTCGAGGAGTACGCCAAGCCCCTGAAACCCGATGTGGTGTTGTGGCAGTACTTCGAGGGAAACGACATCCGCGATCTCGGCCGAGAGCGCAAGTCATCCTTGCTCATGCGCTACCTCGGGAAGGGATTCTCGCAGGACCTGATCAATCGCCAGGACGAGATCGACGCTGCCCTCGAGGAGCACATCGATCGTCAGCTGCGAGCCGGCGGAGACGTGAAAGGACGTGAGGCCAGCCTGCTCCGCAGACTGAGAAGGCGATTGACCTCGTTCGTCAAGCTTTACCATCTGCGAATCCGCCTCGGACTGGGTGAGACCAACCGCTTCGACAGTCTCGACCCCCTCTTCGCAGTCATACTCGAGCGCGCCAGGGATGCGGTCGCGTCATGGGGAGGACAGCTCTACTTCCTCTATGTCCCCGAGATCAGCAGATACGACGACGACGGAGACCCGAGTACGCTATACAACCGCGGTGAGGTACTCGCCGCCGTGGCGCGTCTGGAGATCCCGGTGATCGACTTCCACGAGGTCCTGGTCGCCCACGACGACCCTCGTTCGCTTCTGCCGCTGCGAGCCCACGGGCATTACACTGCCGAGGGGTACCGCCTCCTGGCCAGGACGATAGGCGCACATCTTACGGCGAGGGCGCAGATGCAGCGCGCGCAGCGAAGCAACGGAGAGACCGGCTAGCATGACGCCGCCACGTCTCAGCCTGGACGAAAAGCCGAGCTTTCTGATCACGATCGACACCGAGGGTGACAATCTGTGGGCGAAACCAACAGAGATCACCACCCATAACGCCGATTTCCTTCCGCGCTTCCAGCGCCTGTGCGAGTCCCACGGGTTGAAGCCTACCTATCTGACCAACTACGAGATGGCCATGTCGCCGTCGTTCCAGGAACTCGGCAGGGACGTCACCGGCCGAGGCACCGGAGAGGTCGGCATGCACCTGCACGCCTGGAACAGCCCGCCGATTGTGCCTTTGACGGACGACGACCTGCGCTACCATCCCTATCTGATCGAGTATCCGGAAGAGGTCATGCGCGACAAGATCGCCTTCATGACGGAACTCCTCGAGGAGACCTTCGGAGGGCCCATCGTCAGCCACCGCTCCGGCCGCTGGAGCTTCGACGAGACCTACGCGCGCCTTCTCGTCGATGCTGGCTACCGTGTTGACTGCTCTGTTACGCCGAACATTTCCTGGCAGGGAACGCCCGGCGACCCGAACCAGAATGGCGGCACCGATTACTCACGTTTCCCGGAAGACGCCTATTTCCTCGACCCCGCCGACATCAGCCGCCCGGGAGACTCGCCGTTGCTCGAGATTCCGATGACGATCTTGCGCGAGAACCGCGCGTGGGCGCAGACCTGCCACCGAACGTTCGGGGCCATACGCTATGTGGGAGGAGCGCTACGGCGCCTGGCCCCACCGATAAGCTGGCTGCGGCCGAAGCGTAACAACCGGCGGGCCGTACTCAATATCGTGAAGCGGGCGCTGGCAGAGAACAGGAGCCACGTGGAGTTCATGCTACACTCCTCCGAGCTGATGCCCGGCGCGAGTCCGAGCTTTCCCACCGAACAAGACATCGAGAACCTCTACCGCGACCTCGATGCGCTGTTTGCCGCCGCCGGCGCCTTCGAGGGAGCGACTCTGCGCGAGCACCACGCCCGGCTTACAGGAGAGAGCGCTGGCGCCTGAGGAACACGCGAAGGTGGGTTTGACTGGCAAGGTGCTGGTCCTTGGCGACGACGACCGCGCCTTCTTGGCCGTAATACGCTCGCTCGGACGGCGAGGCCTGACCGTGCACGTGGGCTGGCACTCGCCCGACTCGGTAGCGCTGCACTCGAAGTACGTCGCCCGGGTTCACGACATCCCCCGCTACTCGCAGGACCGAGAAGACTGGAAGGAAGCTCTCACCGGGGTCTTGGAACGCGAGCGCTTCGATCTCGTCATACCTTGCAACGACCGCACGCTGATGCCGCTGCACGCTCACCGTGCGGAGCTCGGTCGCCTGGCATCGCTGGCCCTACCGAACGAGGAAGCCTTCGCCGTGGCCTTCAACAAGGCAAAGAGCAACGAGCTGGCCAGGAGCCTCGGGCTGAACGTGCCTCGCGAGACTCGAGTGTCGGCAGCCGAACAAGCCGATGAGGTGGCGTCCAGATACGCGCTGCCGGTGGTACTCAAACCACAATCCTCTTTCACCCTCGACGACCTCGAGCGCCGCCACCACGTGCGCAAGGTCTACAGTCACACCGAGTTGTTGATCTCCCTGCGCGAGCTGCTCGAAGATGGCGAAGTGCTCGTGCAGGAGAACTTCATCGGCGCCGGCGTCGGTGTCGAGCTGCTGGCTGAACGCGGAGAAATACTCGTCGCCTTCCAGCACCTCCGCATTCATGAGCCGATTACCGGCGGCGGCAGCACCTACCGCAAGAGCGTTGCGCTCACACCCGAGCTTCTCGACGCAGCCGGCCGGCTCATGAAGGCGCTGTCCTACAGCGGAGTGGCGATGGTCGAGTTCAAGGTCGATCTGGCCACCGGCAACTGGGTATTCATCGAGATAAACGGCCGTTTCTGGGGATCACTGCCGCTGGCACTCGCAGCCGGGGCTGACTTTCCCTACTACCTCTACCAGATGATGGTCGCCGGCGGCGGCCCTTTCAGCCGCGAGTACCGCATCGGGATCTACGGCCGAAACCTTCTCAGGGACATCACCTGGCTCAGGCATAATCTGAACGCAGACCGCTCGGACCCGACCCTGCAAACTGTCTCGCTGTTGAAGATTGCCGCCGAAATCTTCAACGTGCTCAGTCTGCGCGAGCGTCTCGACACCATAGTCGCCGACGACCCCAGACCCGGCCTGGTCGAACTGAGCCGCTTGCGTGCCAGAATAAGGACCCGATTGCGGAAAGACGGTCGCGCATGGCTGCTATCCTTGAAACCGCTTCGCCGGCTATCGGCGAAGCGTGTCCACGAGGCACTTACGAGCGCGCGCAAGGTTTTGTTCTTGTGCAAGGGCAACACATGTCGCAGCCCTTTCGCCAAGTACTACGCCGAGCACGCGCTCACTCGGCCACCGGAAATACTATCGGCCGGTTATCATCCGAAGAAAGGTCGGAGCTGTCCGGAGGAAGCAGTGGCGTCGGCGCGGGCGTTGGGAATCAATCTGTCCCCTCACCGCTCGACGATCGTTGATGAGAAGATGGTGAGAGACGCCGATATGATTCTCGTCTTCGACGACGACAACCGCGAGACCGTGTTGCGCCGTTTTCCGTCAGCGCGCCACAAGGTATACTCGCTCGCCGTCCTCGACGAGGCTGGCACCCTCACCATCCCCGATCCATACGGCAAGAGCATCGACCACTTCAACGCCGCCTATCAGACGATCATGCGTGCGGTCGAGGCTCACCAACGTTACCGAGAGTCTCGCTAACCACTCCTCCGTCCTTCCACCGCCCCGAGCCTCTCCGACCCGCCGCCGCGCCTGGCGGCCGGACTGCTCGTCAGCCCGACCACCCATCCCGGCAGCGGTCCTCCCGGCCCCGACTCTAAGTCGCTTCGAGCGGCTTGATATGTCCTTCGAGCGACTGATGTCCTGTGCTTCGCAGGTTCAGGCAGAATCTGCCGCACGCCAGGGCGAACGCCAAAGTGGCGATCACCACGACCTCTAACATCAGGGCAACACTCAATGGTTCGACTGTAATCATGCTCACTCACCTCCCGCTGGAGACAAAGTCCAGACGCGTCGAGGCGCTAACGCAGCGCGTTGGCGTTACTTATATAGCCACACTATTGATTTGACGCAAGGCGGCACTGTCATTTGCTTAAGCTGAGCGACAGTTTGCCTAATGTATAGTTAGCTAAGTAGTTGAATTTACAGAGGAGTACCTCGCGCCGCTCTCTTGACCGAACGCACAACAAATCTGCCGGATCGGCTTCGGAACTGGGTACTTCGGGGGGGACGCCAGTTGCGCCATGTCGACG
>PIVZ01000376.1 GCA_003354045.1 bacterium | reverse complement strand
CGAGGTCGCCGTTACGGACGCCACCGTCTTGATTCTCGGGGAAACTGGCACGGGCACGGAACTGATGGCGCGTGCTATTCACAGCCAAAGTTCCCGCAGTGAGCGCCCGTTGGTCACGGTCAACTGCGCTGCCCTGCCCGCCACTCTGATAGAGAGTGAGCTTTTCGGGCACGAACAAGGAGCGTTCACCGGAGCGGTGGAGCGCCGGACGGGGCGCTTTGAGTTGGCAGACGGCGGCACGATTTTCCTCGACGAAATCGGGGAGCTTGCGCCGGAACTGCAGCCCAAGCTCCTGCGGGCGCTTGAAGACGGCGAGTTCGAGAGGCTTGGCTCGGCCGAAACCTTGAAAGCGGACGTTCGCATCATTGCCGCGACCAACCGGGACCTCGAATCTGCGGTCCGGGACGGGGGCTTCCGACAGGATCTCTACTACAGGCTCAATGTGTTTCCACTAGAGCTCCCACCGTTGCGAGAGCGACGAGAAGACATTCCCTTGCTCCTGTGGTTCTTCGTCAAGAAGCACGAGAGCAGGCTTGGCAAGACGATCGACAGGATCCGCGACGACGACATGGACATGCTCAAGTCCTACGACTGGCCTGGCAACGTTCGCGAGCTAGAGCACATCATCGAGAGAGGTATGATCCTTTCGAGCGGGTCCATCCTGAAGCTCGACCGGGCCTTTGGTTTGAGTGCGGTCGCGTCCGACACGGGCGAGAGTTCACGAAGTCTCAACGAGCTGGAGCGTGAGCATATTCTGACGGTCGTCGAGGAATGTGGGTGGAGGCTCAAGGGCGACGGAAATGCGGCGGCGCGGCTCGGACTCAAGCCGAGCACCCTGCGTTTCCGCATGAAGAAACTCGGAATCAAGCGTCCCGCGGCCGATGACTGACGGTGACGAGCCGCCGGGGCGAGCTGTACGGTATCTCACGTCGCAAGGATCACGTGGGAGCATCTGAGCCAAGATAGGCCGCGAGAATCTCGCCGCGCCCGCGGCAGGTCGTCACCCTGTTACTCCCGGAGCGCGGGCTCGCCGTTGCCAAGAAGGGCCTTTACATAGGGCGATGCCCGACGCAGCTTCACTCCCGAGTCGAGCAGGCCCCGTAAGGCCTCGATGCCGGCGTCGTCGGCGCGCCTGAGGTCGAAGAGGTCGAGCGCAAACTCCCCCTCGATCGAGTGGCAGAGCGTTGCCAGCTCTTCCACGCCGCTTCGCAGGAGCTCACCATCGATCTTGAGGTAAGGAGTTTTCTCGTCAGCCACCTCTGTTATTCGGAGCCTCATGCACGGATCTGTGCAAGTGCTGAGCCAAGGTCCCGGAGCGATTGAGCCGCTACCTAGGGCATATATTTCAAGGGGTTGCAGACCGTCTTGCATGCGGGCTGGCTCTGCGGACAGCGATTTCGGTGCAGCATACTGTCCCCGGCGCCAATTGTTGCCCCCGGGGGGCGTCTTTCCAGGTGCGGCTAGCTGCGCAGGTTTCACACCGGATCGTGATGAGATCGCTCGAACCCGATCACCCACCCGCGGCCTCGCTCGCGCAAACGCCGCCCGCTTTTCTTGGCTGCTCAATACGTCAATAGTCCCGCTACAAACCGGGGGTCTGGGGTGGCATAGCGGCCGTTCATGGGCCGAACCCGAAGGGAGAAGAGGCAAACGTACATGAAGGTTCTGGGATTCAACGGAAGTCCGCGCAAGGACGGGAACACGGGTATTTTGATTCGCACGGTCTTCGCGGAGCTCGAGCAGGAAGGGATCGAGACCGAACTGGTGCAGATTGGCGGCAAGCCGGTCAGAGGATGCGTGGCTTGCTACAAGTGCTTTGGCAACCAGGACCAGCGGTGTTCTAACGACAAGGATATCGTCAATGGATGTCTGGAAAAGATGATCGAGGCCGACGGCATCATCTTCGGTTCACCGGTCTATGTTTCCAGTATTACGCCGGAAATAAAGGCGTTGATCGACCGCGCCTGCCTCGTATCGTCGGCCAACGGCGGCCTTTTTACCCACAAAGTGGGCGCTTCGGTCGTCGCTGTCAGAAGGGCTGGAGCCGTCAGCGCTTTTGACAGCCTCAACCATTTCTTCTTGTACAGTCAGATGTTCGTGCCAGGATCCACGTACTGGAACATTGCCATCGGCATGGAGCCGGGTGACGTCGAGAAGGACGAGGAAGGCATGCAGACGATGCGGAATCTCGGCCGCAACATGGCCTGGCTCATGAAGAAGATAGCGGATTAGCAACTCGGCGACCGGGCCTGGCCCGGTGGGCAATCTCGGCGGCTATCCGCGTGGGAACGCCGTGCGCATCTTCTCGGTGAGAGCTCGACAAGCTGCCACGAGAGAATCCGGCTCCTCCTTGCCTTGCTCTTCCCACGGCTTGCCCAGATCCATGTCGGAGGCGATGATCTTGTAGCAGTTGTAGGCCTGTGCGGAGCTCGCCTCGCCTCCGACGTGCCAGTACCCGCCGGTGCAGTACAGGTTTCCGATGGGGGTTCTGTGGTTGGCCAGCTCCGGGGTAGGACGGTTTGCCCCGCTCTGAGACGGTGTCTGATCGATGCCGGCGAAGTTGCCATGCGGTGCGAGGTTCTTCATGCGCGTGTAGTCGAACGGGCTGTTGGTATCGACGCCGATGAGGTTGTCGTGAGTCATGTTGGGGGCGAACTTCCCCCAGAAGGTGATCATGTCGTCGGCGTGCTTCTTCTTGAGCTCTAGCCACTCCCGTTCGGAAAGGTCCGTGGCGCGTGGGCCCTGCATCTCGTGCTGGGCCACATGCTTGCCCGGAGGTGCGTATGACGAATCGACGAGGCTGTGACACCACACCACCGGGTTGAAATCCTCGAGCGGAGGGATTCTTCCTTCGTTGGCGGCATCACACTCTCTGGCGATGTGCTCGACGTTGGCCGAGGGCGCCAGGCCCAGCCAGAAGGTCTCGTGGATGTCGGGATTGAACTCCTCGGCCGTGTACTTCGGCGCCTCGTGCAGCGCGAAGCTATACCACATGATGTTGCCGATGTTGCTGGTGGAGAGCGCGTCAACCTTTCGGCAGATCTCTTCGCCGAACACGTCTCTCCCGGCTATCTCCAGTAACTGCCCTGCGCTCAGGCCCGCACTGACGACCAGCTTGCGCGCGTTTATCTGTCGGCCGTCGGCCAGCTCGATACCGGTGGCCCTGGTGCCGTCGTGCTGTACCTTGGTTACTTCTGCATGCGTGAAGAACCGGCAGCCCGCACCCACGAGGATCTGATGGCAGGCGTGGGCAATCTGATGGGTTCCACCGCGGGCGTAGCCCAGAGTCGTCAGGGTCCCGGCCATTCCCAGGACGTTTACCCCTTTGGTCTGGTCGCGAACGTTGTGGACGCCAGAAGGGAAGAACCTGAGCACCGCGTACTGCAACTCAGGGCTTTCGAAGAGTAGTCGCACTGCTTCCAGGGGCGACGCGGTCAGATACGGTGTCGGGTCCAACCCCGCTTCGATGAGGTAGGGGAAGACTGCCGCCTGGCGCTCGAGGAACTCTGGACGCGTCTGCCATTCGTGGGGATTTAGCAGCGGGTCGATCATGATGCGCTGGAACTCGTCCATCTGGAACAGCTTCGTGATCGCGAGCCAGGTCTCCGCATCCTTCTCCGAGAACCGGGCGATCTCGCGGGCGGTCCTTTCTTGGGATGGATCGTCCTTGTGGCTGTAGATCGAGATGCATTTCTGAGTGTCCAGGAAGATCGCACCGTCGCTGCAGCGGTACTGATCGATCTGTCCGCCCCAATCCCAGAACTCCGGAAAGTCCCGATAGATCGGCGCGTAGTACCATGGGAGGATGATGTTGGCGTGGGTGTTGCCCCGGAAGCCGGGTGCAGACATCTCTTCGGTCGCCAGACCGCCGCCGATCTCATGGCGCCGCTCGAAGATGGCGCAGCTCATACCCGCATACTTGGTGAGATACATGGCCAGCATCAGCGCCTTGTTCCCGCCACCGCATATAACAGCATCGAATGTAAGATCAGCCATCGTCGCTCCTGAAAACCTGGCCCTTCTGAAAACTCGACCAGCCGTGGAATAATCCCCCGCTCCGGTGGCTAAAGAAAGTTCTGGTGCTGGTCCGCTGGTCCTGCCAACTGCCCGAGGGTCGGGAGCGACGTCTTGACGGCGACTCACGAACGAGGATTGTCGCGGGGGATGATTCTGCGGAGCGGATGCTGCGCGGTGCACTGCCGCGCGGGCTCGGCGGGTCTCCGGTCATCGACAGAGCGTGGCTTCTCGCCGCGCCGACGGCATGGAGTAGCTTTCGTTCCCGTTTTCGGGAATGAGAGAGCCTGCACTCCCGAAACTCGTATCGGCTTCACGGTGAGAAATGCAAGATAGCCTCGCGGTCCCGTCGGTGGCGGTGGTCATCGTCCATTGGAACCAGCCCGAACAGTGTCGGCGCACTGTCCGGCGCTTCGCTGCGCAGTCGGTTCGCGTGAATGTGCTGGTTGTGGATAACGGCTCTGCTCCCGAGTTTCTCGACGATCTTCGGGAAGGGCTTCCCGAGGTTCCTGTGCTCGAACTCGGTCGCAACGCGGGCTTCGGCCCTGCCGCCAACGAGGGGCTTCGGCATTGGCTGGACCAGCACGAGCATGAGTTCATGGTCGTGGCACCGCACGATGCCCTGCCGGAGCCTGATTGTCTCGAACTGATATTGAAGGAGCTCGAATCGCGTCCCGAGGCCGGCTTGGCGTGTGCCGATGTCGGAGACGGGTACACACCGAAGGTGAATCCGTGGGCGGGAAGCGTGCCCGCCCCGGCCACTGTGGAGGAAGGCTGGGAGCCGGCAGACTATCCGCACGGGACTCTGTTGGTGGCGCGCCGAGCGTGCTTGCTGGACATTGGGCTCTTCGACGAACGCTACTTCGCCTACGGTGAGGAGATCGATCTGGGGCTTCGCGCCAAAGCCGCCAACTGGGAGGTAGGCCTGGTCAGAGGCGCGCGTGTCCACAACCCATCCGTACGTTCGAGCGCGGATGTGTTTGACTACCTCTCCTACCGCAACTCGCTTCTGCTCGTATGGGAGCATTCGGGGTCTTCTCGTGCCTTCCTCCGGTTCAGCTTCAGCGTGTTCGGAATGCTCTACGGCATGCTCCTCCCGTTCGACCGCCCGCGGCTTTTCTCGGCGCGCGGTCGGCT
>PIVZ01000955.1 GCA_003354045.1 bacterium | reverse complement strand
GGCGCCGGTGCCGCCGAGCGTACGCGATGGCCTGATGATGAGCGGCAAGCCGAGCCGTTGCTTGACCGCCATCCCCTCTTCGACCGAGCGCGCATAGCCGCTGCCCGGCAGGTCCAGACCAATCTTCTCCATGGCGGTCTTGAAGAGATCGCGATCCTCGGCCTTCTTGATGGCCTCGAGGTTGGCGCCTATGAGCTCCACGCCGTACTCGTCTATGACGCCGGCCTCGGCCAGGTCTATGGTCAGATTGAGCGCGGTCTGCCCGCCCATGGTCGGCAGCAGTGCATCCGGACGCTCGGCCTCTATGATCGCGGCGAGGCTCTCCACCGTGAGGGGCTCCACGTAGGTGCGGTCGGCAAAGCCGGGATCGGTCATGATCGTGGCCGGGTTCGAATTGACGAGAACCACGCGGTAGCCCTCTTCCTTGAGTGCCTTGCAGGCCTGTGTGCCCGAGTAGTCGAACTCGCAGGCCTGGCCAATCACGATGGGTCCGGCGCCCACGATCATGATCGTCTCGATGTCGTCGCGTCGCGGCACCGCTCAGCCTCCTGACGTGCCGTCGCTGAGCGGCTCGATCTCGAGCTCGCTGCCATGAGCCGCCCGCGTGGACATGGAGGCCAGGAAGCGGACGAAAAGTGGGTTCGCATCGTGCGGCCCGGGCGATGCCTCGGGATGGTACTGCACGGAGAACACCGGCAGCTCCTCGTGCTCGAGTCCCTCCACTGTGTCGTCGTTGAGGTTCCTGCGCGTCACCCGGACTCCGTCGGGAAGACTGTCGGCGTCTACGGCAAAGCCGTGATTCTGCGAGGTGATCTCCACGACGCCGGTGTCTACGTCGATTACCGGCTGATTGCCGCCGTGATGTCCGAATTTCATCTTGTAAGTCTTGGCCCCCAGTGCCAGGGCGAGGATTTGGTGGCCCAGGCATATGCCGAAGGTCGGCAGTTCGCGGGCCAGCTCTGCCACCACCGCAGTCGCGCCTGAGACGGCATCGGGGTCACCGGGCCCATTGGAAAGAAACAGGCCGTCTGGCCCGAGCTCGCGCACGGACTCGGCCGAGGCCCCTGCAGGCACCACCACGACCCGGCAGCCGAGCTCGGCCAGGTTGCGTGCAATGTTCAGTTTGAGGCCGAAGTCGAAAGCCGCCACGAGCGGCCCTCCCCCGGCGGCCTCTCGGTAGCCGGAGTCGAGCTGCCAAAGCCCGCCCGTCCAGCGATACGGCTTCGTGCATGAGACTCCGCTGGCCAGATCCTGACCAACCAGCGAGGGTCGCA
>PIVZ01000375.1 GCA_003354045.1 bacterium | reverse complement strand
TGGGTTGTCTACCTGCATACCCTGGGCCAGCGTCACCTCGCTGTGGTCGCCGCGCTCGGTGACACCCAGCTCATGGGTCTCGGTAACCTCACCGAGGAACCGTATGCAGCGTGTGCAAAGTATGCACCGCTCCTGGTCCAGCATGATCCCGGAGCCGATCGGCAACACCTTGTTCTTGTTGACCTTCTCGCCAAGATCGAAGCGACTATGGTAGCGCCCATAGTCCATATAATATTCTTGCAGTTTGCACTCGCCCGCCTGGTCGCAGATCGGACAGTCGATGGGGTGGTTGATTAGTAGGAACTCGAGGACGCCACGGCGCGCCTCCTCGACCTTCGCGTTGTTGGACTCCACCACCATGCCTTCCTGGACGATGGTGTTACACCCGATCTGAAGCTTGGGTAGCGGGTTGGGCTGCTTCTCCGAGAGCGCCTTGATCTCGACCAGGCACATACGGCAGTTACCGGCCACCGACAGGCCGGGGTGGTAGCAGTAGTGGGGAATCTCCTGGCCGCTCATCTCGGCAGCCTGGACCAAGTTGGTGCCGTCCGGCACCTCGATGGTCACATCGTTGATGGTAACTGTCGGCATCGCTTTGTCGTCCTCGAAGCTAGGCGGCCACCGGTGAAGCGGTCTTCCCGGCCCGGTTTACGGCATCTCGGAAGTCCTCGGGGAACTTCTCGAGGAAGCTGCGAACCGGCATCGCGGCGGCATCGGCCATCACGCACACAGTGTTGCCCAGCATGCCCTTGGCGACGCTGTCGAGCGTCGCCAGATCCTCGGGCGTCCCCTTCCCTTCATCCAGGCGGATGAGAATCTTCTCCAACCATCCGGTGCCTTCGCGACACGGCGTGCACTGGCCGCATGACTCGTGGTGGTAGAAATGGGCGATCGTTCTGAGCGCCTTCACCATATCGGTCGAGTCGTCCATGACGATGATGGCCGCCGAGCCCAGCATCGAGCCCGCCTTGGCGACCGAATCGAAGTCCATGGCCACGTCGATCTCGTCGGCACGCAGCACCGGGACCGAGGACCCGCCGGGAATGACGCCTTTCAGCTTCCGTCCAGCGGTGACGCCGCCGGCATGCACCTCGATGATCTCACGCAAGGAGGTGCCCATCGGAAGCTCATAGACGCCGGGACGCTGCACGTGGCCGGAAATCCCGTAGAGCTTGGGGCCGGGGCCGGATTCCGGGCCAATGCTCTTGAACCAATCGGCGCCCTTTTCGATTACGTGCTTCACACAGGCCAGCGTCTCGACGTTGTTGACGATCGTCGGGCAACCGAACACGCCGTAGACGGCCGGAAACGGTGGCTTGTTGCGTGGGTGCCCGCGTTTGCCTTCGATCGATTCGATCAAGCCGGTCTCCTCGCCGCATATGTAGGCGCCGGCACCGCGGTGAACGTGAATGTTGATCTCGGCCATGGTGCCGAAGATTTCCTTGCCGAGCAGGCCTTTCTCGTAGGCCTGCGCGATCGCGTGCTCGAGCACCTTGTAGCCGCGGCCGAACTCGCCACGGATGTAGATGTATGCGTGCTTACAGCCGATAGCGTAAGCGGCAATGATCATTCCCTCGAGAAGCTGATGGGGATCGTTCTCGATGATCTGCCGGTCCTTGAACGTACCGGGCTCGCTCTCGTCGGCGTTGCACAGCAGATAAACGGGCTTGTCCGTCCCTTTTGGGATGAAGCTCCACTTGAGCCCGGCGGGGAAGCCCGCGCCGCCGCGCCCGCGCAGATTCGACTCCTTGACGGTGGCAGTGACCTCTTCCGGAATCATGGTGGTGAGGGCCTTGCGCGCGGCGCGGTAACCGCCGTCGTCAACGTAGCCCAATATGTCCGTGAGATCCTCGGAGGTGTCCTGGTAATGCAGTAGAACCTTTTCGCTCATTGCTCGCCTCGAGAGCGCGGAATCAGTCTTGCGGCGTGCCGCCTACAGTTCGGAGGGTCAACAAAGAAGATTCCGAGACCCCGACGGGGCTCGGCAACTCACTCCGCCGCCGCCTCCCGCCGCAAACCGATCTTGTGTCGCTGTCCTTGAATCTTCCTGTGTAAAGCCAGCAGGCCGTCGAGCACGCCTTCGGGCCTCGGCGGGCATCCCGGTATATAGACGTCCACCGGAACGATGCGGTCGATGCCGGGCAGCGTAGTATAGTTGTCGTAGAAGCCGCCGGTCGAAGCACAGGCTCCGAAGGCCATCACCCACTTCGGCTCGGCCATCTGGTCGTAGACGCGCTTCAAAATCGGCGTCTGGCGCGTCGTAACCGTGCCAATGACCATGAGGAGGTCGGCTTGGCGCGGCGTGAAGCGCGGCAGCAGCGCGCCAAAGCGGTCGATATCGTAGGGAGCCATCGACAGCGACATGTACTCCATGGCACAGCAGGCGGTGGCGAAGGGGTACGGAAAGATGGAATACTTCCGAGCCCAGCCCAGGGCCGCATCCAAGCGAGTGGTGACGACGGCGTCGGCGACGAGGCCTTCGTCTCCTCGCACGGCAGCAAGCGCCGGAGGCGTCAATCCTGAGATTTCCTTATAGTTCTCTAGCGGCTTGGCCATGTTTGCTTAAGTTAGAGGTGGCCAGCGACAAATTCAAGGCGCTCTTGCAACGCCGTGCGGGCGGCGCTACAAGCCCGGGCCGACACGGAAATCCGACCTCTGCCGGGGGGTACAAGCGGAGCGACCGTGCGCAAATACCGTGTACCTAGGACTCCTCAACGAAAAAGCCTATCTCCCGGCGGATTACTGGACGGCGCTCGTTCCGGGGACCGAGCGGGTCGAGATCGAGATCGGCCCCGGCGATTGCGGTTTTCTGACAACCGCCGCGCGCCGTGACCCACACACCCTTTTCGTCGGATTCGAGATCCGCGCCAGCGCGGTCGAGCGAGTCCTCTCGGCTCGGGCGCTCCCGGAAAACTTCAAGCTCTACCACGGCGACGGCCGCTGGCTCGTCGCACACCTGCTGGCACCTGCAAGCATCGATGTCTTCCACGTCTACTTCCCCGACCCGTGGTGGAAGAAGCGGCATCGTAAACGGCGGCTCTTTACGCCCGAGTTCTGCGCCGGACTCACCCGCTGCCTCAAGACCGACGGCCTTATTCGCTTGGTTACCGATGTGGCTCCTCTTTTCGAAGAGATAAGGGAGATGCTCGAGGCGCGCGGCTTTACCGTAGAAAGCCGGCAAGCCTCTGGCGAAGCCCCGGGTTACAGCGCATACGAAACAAAGTACCGCCGCCAAGGGCGCAGCCTTCACGAGGCAGTCATCGTCAGAGCCGCGGGTTAGCCGGCAGAAGTAGTCGGGCCGCTGGAAAAACCGCTCCGCAGATATCCGACCGCGGTGTGAGCGGATTGCGCCGAGCGCCGGTCAGTCCGAAGCCTTCGCCCCTTCCATCTCACGCATGAACTCGCGCGCTACTTCGGCGATGCCGCCCGCATCCAGCTTGTGCTTGGCGTACAGATCGGCTTCGCACCCCGACTCGCCGTAGCTCTTCACGCCATGGATCTTGGTCGCTACTCCCGGCACCCCGGCCAATGCCTCTACGACGGCGCTACCCAATCCACCCACGATCCCGTGGTCCTCGACCGTCAGTATCCTTCCGGTAGAGGCGGCCAGCTTGCGCAGCAGCGCCTCGTCTATCGGCTTGATGGTGTGGATATTGGTAACGCCGGCGTCGATGCCATCCTCGCTGAGTCGCTCGGCAGCACGCAGCGCGTGGTGGACCACACCACCAGTGGCGACTATCGAAAGCTCAGAGCCGGGACGTAGTTCCACACCGCTGCCGAACTCGAACAGATAGTTCTCGTCGAAAAGGTCCTCGACCTTTTGCCGGGTCAGCCGTAGATACGCCGGGCCTACGTAATCGGCGAGGAACGCCGTGGCCCGATCCGCCTCTATTGCGTCGGCCGGCTGAATGACGACCATGTTCGGCAATGCGCGCATCAACGCCATGTCTTCCAAGGCCATCTGAGAATAGCCGTCCTCACCAATACCGATTCCCGAATGCGTTCCGACCACGCGGACGTTTGCGTCGTTGTAACCGATAGACATTCGGATCTGCTCGAAGCGCCCTGTCAGAAAGCACGCGAAGCTCGCCACGAAAGGACACAGGCCGGCCAGCGCCATGCCCGCAGCAACGCCGACCATGTTACCTTCGGCGATACCCATCTGAAAGAAGCGCTCGGGATATGCATCGCCGAACTTGCGAGTCTGCACCGAGCCGGCGAGATCGGCATCGAGCACCACGACTCGATCGTGTGTCCCGCCTATACGAAGCAGAGCTTCACCAAAAGCTGCGCGAGTTGCCTTCGCCATTATCAGTCCCCCTCAGTCCTGCGCGGCGCCGTTGATCTCGGCGATGGCTTGCTCGAGCTCTTCCATGTTGGGCGCCTTCCCGTGCCACGCATGCGTGTCTTCCATGAAGGAAACGCCCTTGCCCTTTACTGTGTGGGCAATCAGTACGCTGGGCCCTTCTTCCTGCTCGGTCGCAGCGAGCGCCTTCAAGACGGCCTCGAGATCGTGGCCGTCGAGCTCTCGCACGTTCCATCCGAACGATTCGAACTTGGTGCACAAGGGTTCGATGTCCATGATGGCCTTGACGTGACCATCGAGTTGAACCTTGTTGTAGTCCACGATGGCCGTGAGCTTGCTGAGACGGTACTTGGAGGCAGCCATGGCCGCCTCCCACACCTGTCCGGCCTGTAGCTCGCCATCGCCGAGCAGGCAGTAAACACGGTAATCGTGCTCGGCGAGCCCCTCGGCCATCGCCATACCGGCAGCCACGGACAGTCCCTGCCCGAGCGAGCCGGTTGCCGCCTCGATGTAAGGGAAACGCCGGTGATCGGGGTGCCCTTGCAGGCGGCTGTCGATGCAACGCAGAGTCTCCAGCTCCTCAGCTGGGATACAACCGGCCCGCGCCAGTACCGCGTAAACGGTAGGTACTCCGTGCCCCTTCGAGATCACGAAGCGGTCACGGCCGGGCCAGTCGGGCTCGCCTACCTTGTAGTTCATCACCCGGAAGTAGAGAGCCGCGACGAGTTCGACGCTCGATAGCGAGCCACCTGGGTGTCCTGACCCCGCTGCGTGAAGCATCCGGAGGATGTCTATCCGCAACTCGCGACAGATGATTCTTAGCTCTTCTAATGACGTCATGATTTTCCCGGCGACCC
>PIVZ01000374.1 GCA_003354045.1 bacterium | reverse complement strand
GCATAGGCCCGGGCCAGATTGTTGTACGTCTTGGGGTTTACACGTCCCGGCAGCCGCGTTGCCCGCTCCAACACTTGCACCGACTCCGCATAGTTCCCGTTCAGAAAATAGGCCACGCCGAGATTATTGAGAACCGAAGCGGTGCTGGGCGAGAGGGCACGGGCCATCTCGTAGTGCTCGATGGCTTTCTCGTGGTCTCCCCGGCGGTCGTAAAGAACGCCCAGCGCCTCATGCGCCTTCCACAAATCCGGCTCGAGATCCAAAGCCCTCATCAAATAGCGTTCCGCCTCGAACTCATCGCCGCTGCGCAACAGGGCTAGGCCCAGTCCCTGGTGTCCGAGGCCGCTGGCGGAGTCCAGCTCCAGCATCGCCTCGAAATGGGTCTTGGCCTGCTCCACTGACCGCTTCTCGAGAAGTACCATGCCGACCTTGTAATGAGCCACAATCCGCTCCGGTTCGAGCTCGACGGCCCTCTGGTATTTGACGAACGCCAGCCCCAGCTTCCCCTGGCTGTAATACTGGTCCCCGATACGCTCGTAATCGGCCGCCGTCAGCTCCGGAAGCTGGTCTATCGCTTCCTGTTCGATGGCAAGGCCTTCGCGTTGCCGCTCGAGAATCTCTTCGTACTGCCCGGGTTCGAAGGGGGTCTGAGGCTTGTCGGGAATCTCGGGGATCCACGACAGCGAGCAACCGAGCACCGTGACTGCGACGGCGAGCCCACCAATCGTTCGGACGAGGGGCCCACCGGCACTCGGCAGGCCCACACTCTTCCATCCGGCGCTTACGAGCCTTCGCTTGCTTGGCAGCCCGGCCATTTCCCTTGCCTCCACTCAGCTCACGCCAAACCGGCCGTGGCCACCGTTGTACGTCTCAGCTCTGAAGTGCCGGGATCAACAGGCGCATTCCCTGAATTATCGCCGGTCCCAGGATGACGATGAAAAGACTCGGAAAGATGAAGAACATCAGTGGGAAAAGCATCTGCACCGGAAGCTTCGCCGCCCTCTCTTCCGCCTTCAGGGCCCGCTCGGTTCTCATCGAATCCGAGTAGACGCGCAGCGCCTGGCCCACGCTGGTGCCAAAGCGGTCGGTCTGGATGAGCAACGCAACCAGGCTCTTGACCATGTCCAGGTCGATTCTTTCGGCAAGATGCGTCAACGCCTGGTCGCGGGGGAGCCCTGCGCGTAGCTCGAGGGTGAGTACGTGGAACTCGTCCGCCAGCTCCACGTGCACCAGCTTCAGTTCCGATCCGGTACGATTCACCGCTGCGTCCATGCCCAGGCCGGCCTCCACGCACACCACCATCAAGTCCAACGCGTCGGGAAATCCTTCCGTGATCTTCTGCCGCCGGCGGTTCATGGCGCGGCGCAGCCAAAGCTCGGGCCCATACAGGCCGACCGCGGCCAAGCCGACGTAGACCACCATGCGCTGCGTATTAGGAAGCTCGAGAAGCGCCGGAATCGGCACTACGATGGCAATCAGCGGGAAGCCGACTGCAAGCAGCACCTTGACTCCGAAGAAGACGGTCGATGCGCTCGGCTTACGAAATCCCGCGGTGAGGAGAGATCGCTTGAGCGCCGACACCTCGGAGGCTTTCTTCGGCTGGGAGATCTTCCCCATACGCTCGAGCAAATTGAGCAGGCGCTGCTGGAAGTACTCCAACCCGGACAGTTCATCGCCGCCGCCCTCTTCTTCCTGCGCGGCGGTGGACAGGCCCTCGACACGCTCGCGCCACGCCTTCGACCCACGCCTGGTGTCTGCATACGACAGAAAACCGAACACGGCCGTTACGCACGTGATGAACACCAACGCTGCAATGAGTAGGGGAACGGCCACAGAATCGATCCTCTTATACTTTGATGTTTACCATACGGCGCGTGACCATCATCCCGAATCCCATCATCGTCGCTCCACCGATGAGCATCGAGTGTCCTGAGGGATCCGAAAACAGCAAGCCAATGTAGTCCGGGTTGATGAAATAAAGCGCAATGCCGAGCAGGATCGGTAGAGAGAACATGACCGTCGCAGAGATTCTGCCCTCCGCGGACAGCGCTTGTACCTTGCCCAGCAACTCGAACCTGGACCGGATGAGCATGCTTATCGATTGGATGATCTCTGCAAGATTGCCGCCTGTCTCGAGCTGCACGAGCAGCGAAGTGACGAAAAACTTGACGTCCATGGAGTCCACGCGCTCGGACAACCCCTTCATTGCATCGCCCACGGATACGCCGAAGTTGATCTCTTCGTAGGTCTCCTTGAATTCCTCCGCCACCGGATCCTCGAGTTGGTCGGCAACCAGGCTCAGGCCCATCATGAATGCGTGTCCGGCGAGCAAGGTGCGTGCGATCAGGTCGAGAGCGTCGGGCAACTGTGCCTCGATCCGTTTCAACCGCTTACGCTTCTTGCGCCTCAGCAGCATCAGCGGCAACAAACCTCCTCCCACCGCTATCGCAAGGGACGGCCCGAACCCCAGGCGGGCGTAACCGGCGGACAGACCACCGACCGCTGCGAGCAATGCCGAGATCATCACAAACACGCTCACCGGCATTTCGCTTCGCGCCTGCTGTAACAGGAGCTTGAGTGCTGTCCCGAGCTTGAACTTTGCGAGTATCTTCTCGCCGACAGTGTCACCAGTGGTCATCGCGTCCTTACGGACGATCTCGACCACCGCCGCCTCTACAGCCGACTGCGACGTCTCGTGCAAACGCTTACGGGTCTTGCTGGCGTCACCGTAGGTGACCAAGTTGAACATGTCGACGGCCCCGGCGACGAGCATGAAAATGATTACGAAAGCCGCTATTGCAATCAACGTGGCCATCTGATTTCTCGCCTTGCGGTCACACCTCGTAGACCCTGCTCGGGTTGAACAGGTTTGCCGGAACCGAAAGCCCCAAAGCCTGGAAGCGCTGAATGAACTTCGGCCGAATGCCCGTGGCCTGGAAGGTGCCGCGCACGCGTCCCTCTCCCGAGATTCCTTTCTGCTTGAAGTTGAAGATCTCCTGGAGCGTTACTGTCTCGTCCTCCATGCCGGTAATCTCGGTAAGACTCGTCATCTTGCGGCTTCCGTCGGAAAGCCGAGTCATTTGGAGGATTACGTCGATGGCCGAGCTGATGTAGTGACGAAGCGCCTTGGTCGGCAGGTTGAAGCCCGACATAGCCACCATGGTCTCCACCCTGGTCAGCGCATCACGAGGCTGGTTGGCGTGAATCGTAGTCAGCGAGCCGTCGTGCCCGGTGTTCATGGCTTGCAGCATGTCGAGCGCTTCGGAGCTACGGATCTCGCCGAGAATGATTCGGTCTGGACGCATACGCAGGCAGTTCTTCACCAGCTCTCTCTGCGTGACTTCGCCCTTGCCTTCCACGTTCGGCGGACGCGTTTCGAGCCGCACTACGTGGTCCTGCCTGAGCTGCAGCTCCGCGGAATCCTCGATGGTGATGATTCGTTCGTCACCGGGAATGAATCCGGAGAGAATGTTCAGGATGGTGGTCTTGCCAGTGCCCGTGCCGCCGGAAATGAGCACGTTCAGGCGGCTCTTGACGATGCCCTTCATCAACTCACCGGCTTCCACGGTCACCGATCGCTTCTCGATGAGGTCTTCTAGCTGCAGCGGGTCGCCTGCGAATTTACGTATCGAGAGCGCCGGGCCGTCGAGCGCAAGCGGCGGGATGATCGCGTTTACACGCGACCCGTCCGGCAAGCGCGCGTCGACCATTGGCATCGACTCGTCGATCCTGCGTCCGACCCCGCTGACGATACGGTCGATGATCTTTCTCAGATGAAGGTCGTCACGGAATTCCACGTCCGTGGGCTGGAGCTTGCCGAGGCGCTCTACGTAGACCTGTTTGGCATTGTTGACGAGGATGTCGGAGATCGATTCGTCGTTGAGCAGAGGTTCGAGAGGGCCGTAGCCGAGTACCTCGTTCTGGATGTCTACGATGAGCTGCTCGCGCTCACGCAGATTGAGAGGTACAGCTTCCTCGGCAAGAATTCTCTCGATCAGCCTCCCCAGCTCTCGCTTGAGCGACTCTTGGTCCAGTGCCGCCGCGGCGGAGAGATCGAGCACCTCGATGATGCGCTCATGCACCCTGCCGCGCAGCTCATGATAAGACGCCATCGAGGCGCGGCCGCCTCGTTCTCCGTCCGACCTTGCGTCTGGGCCTGGTTGGCTGATTCCCGCCATTCTATCTCGCCAACGATGGTGATGCCGTGCCCTTCACCAGTTTTTCGGACACCGACTTGATAATCCCAGTAAGGAAAGACCCCTTCTTCCCTCCCGTGGAAGTGGAGGCAAGCTTTTCCGCGAGCTTCACATAGCTGCGGCTCAGGTCCTTCTTCGGCGCAAGCCGCGTAAGCGGCGTGCCTTCGTTGATGGCTCGTGCAGCCAGCCCGTGATCCTCCGGGAGCGTAAAGAACGGCTTCGCCCCCAGCATCTCTTCGACGTCGTCGATTATTGCCTCGTCCCGCGCGGCGTACTTGTTCACCATCAAATGAACGGGGATCTGTTCCCCGCTCTCGTCGGTCGGTTCCAACTGGTCGAGCACCCTTTTGGTCCGACGCACCGCCGGCACGCTGAGCGTGGAGACCAACAGCACCTTGTTCGACAAGGTGATCGCCGTCTGTGTTGCGAGATCGACGAGGTGTCCACAGTCGACACAGACGTAATCGAACATCGACCGCATCAACAGCAGGGTACGTGATACGCAGTCGGCGGTCACGTATCCGCCGGACAGTTCCATCTCGCCGAGGGGCAGCACGTACACACCCGAGCCGTGTCGGCTGAGAATACTGGTCAGAAAGGTGTCGTCCAGCCGTGAGAGATCACCATCGACATCCTGGAGGGTGCGCAACGGGTTGACGTCGAGAAACGCCGCGGTCTCACCACCCCTCAGGTTGAGATCCAAGAGCACGGCGGTCTTGCCGGTGTCGACCTCCAGCAAAGAAGCGGCCAGGTTCACGACGACCGTCGTCACGCCGACGCCAGCCTTCCCACCGATGACGCTGATAACCGAAGCGGGCTGCGTGCCGGCACCGCCTCCGTCACCGAGTCGCCCGCGACAACGCTCGAATGCCTTCTTGATGTCCGTGGGGTCCAGCGGCTGAGTCAGGAACTCTTTGACCCCCGCCCTGAGTGCCTCTATCAGAACTTGGTGATCAACGTCGGCACCGGTG
>PIVZ01000954.1 GCA_003354045.1 bacterium | reverse complement strand
GCACCCGGTGCTCGTAAACGGCCACCCCTACGACAACGACCACTTCCTCGCCACACATGAACTCCTGTTCAGTCCGCTCGTCGGTGCGCAGCGGGGTTATGCGGTTGTCGTCCAGGAGGCACGGGGAAGAGCCGGGTCCGAGGGGACCTGGCGGCCCTTTTGCGATGAGGGCCGGGATGCCTACGACACGGTGGAATGGGCCGCGGCCGAGCCGTGGTCGGATGGAAACGTCGGCCTCTACGGTGCGTGCGCGCTCGGCTGGACCGCCATCCAGGGAGCCGTAGAGGCGCCGCCTCACCTGAAGGCCGTCTTCGCCTACATGACCGCCGTCGACTACTACCGCGGGTGGACCTATTCCGGCGGCGCCTTCGAATTGGGCTTTCAGCTATCTTGGGTGTGGACAATCCTGGCTCGGGATACGATTTCCCGTCTCGGCCTCGAGCCGGATGCCGCCGCGGAAGCCGAGCGCAAGCTCGTCGAGGCGGCCAGCGATGTGAGAGGCTCGGCCCAACATCTGCCGCTCTTACACTTCCCCGCGTACGAGGGCGGGGCGGCTCCATACTGGCGAGAGTGGCTGTCGCATCCCGGCTACGACGAGTTCTGGCAGAGCGTGAGCGCGGTGGCGCGCGCCGATCGCATCAAGGTGCCCGTGCTTCACATGAGCGCCTGGTACGACACGTGTTTGCGGGCGCACATGGATCTCTACGAGGCACTCGCGCGTTGCGGCGACGAGGGTGTTCGCGATCAGCACCGGCTGGTTCTCGGCCCGTGGGACCACAGCGCCTATTACAACAAGCGACCTACCTGTGCCGGCGAGCGAGACTTCGGCCCCGACGTGATGACCGGTCCCGACACGTTGGCCCCCATTGCCTTCCAGTGGTTCGACTACTGGCTAAAGGGCGAAGGCGAGGCATTCATGGCGGAGAGCAAGGTTCGCTACTTCCACATGGGTGAAGAGGTTTGGAGAGAGATCGACTCGTGGCCTCCCGCCCACACCGTAGTGCCCTATTATTTGCGTAGCGCCGGCCGGGCCAACAGCCGGATGGGTGACGGGGTGCTGAGCCCGGAGCCTCCCGGCACCGAGCCCGCTGACAGTTATATATATGACCCGCTCGACCCGGTTCCCACGAGGGGCGGACGGAGCATGATCGACGTTCTGCCGGGGGTCGAGAACCAAGCCGAAGTCGAAGAACGGCAAGACGTGCTCGTGTACACCACCCCGCCTCTTGCAGAGCGCGTCGCGATCACGGGGCCCGTGTCGCTCACCCTGTATGCCAG
>PIVZ01000373.1 GCA_003354045.1 bacterium | reverse complement strand
TGCTTTTCAGCATCGATGGAAGACGCGAGATTTAGTGTGGACGTCTGCCCAGGTGCACTTGACAGAATGGTCGCAAATCGATAACTTTTTGCAAGCGATGGGAAACAACCGCAATATCACCCAGTTCGGCCCCCCACCTAGTGCCGAAGACAAGAAGAGGCAGGAAGCCTTGGTTGCACGCTTCGCTGCCCGTTGCCGCGAGGCGGGGCTGGTGGATACCGCGCAAAGGCGCGTAATCTACGGTTGTCTTACCGAAAGCCTCGACCATCCCACCGCGGAGGTAGTGCACGATCGTGTACGAACGCGACTGCCTCGCGTGTCGCTTGCTACCGTCTACCGCAATCTCAAACTGTTCTCGGAGGCCGGCCTGATAGACGAGGTGGCCACCGGAGCCAGCTTCGCCCGCTACGACGCCAACCGAGAAGGGCACCACCACTTGATCTGCAAGAGCTGTGGAGCAGTGTCGGACAGCTATGCCGACCCCTTCGAGATGGAAGGCTGGCCGGGCGAACTAGTGAACGGCTTTGCGGTTCACGACGTGAAGATCACCGCCTACGGCATTTGCGCCGAGTGCGGCGCAAGTGACGGGAAAGCCGGCCACTAAAACCCGCAAAAACCATTGCTCCTGGCCGGCGTGAGTTGCCACGCGTCGTGGCATAGGTGCTGGTGACCCCTACGGTCTAGAAACTGTCCGGCCGTACCAACGCGTCGGTGCCGCCGTCGGCGAACAGTATCGACCCGCAGCAAAAGCTCGAGTCCGGTCCGAGTAGAAACGCGATCGATGCGGCAATCTGCTCGGGCTCGCCGAAGCCGCCCATGGGAATGGGGAACTCGCGGATGGCCGGACCGATCATGGAATCGTCGAGGCCGGCCTGCAAGAGCGGAGTTTGCACGGCCCCCGGCGCGATGCCGTTTAGCCGCACGCCAGCCTCCGCCCACGCCGGCGCGCGCCGCCTGAGCGCCCGTGAGAGTGCGAGCTTGGAGGCCGCATAGGCGTAGCTGCCGTCCATATCGGTCGCCAGGCTGAGTGCCTCGTCGTGTTTGCCCTCGAGCATTGCCGCCACCACGTCGTCGGGAATACCCGGCACCGTTGTGGCCGAGTTCGAGCAGATACACACGGCCGCGGTGTTCTCTTTCTTGGAGAGCTCGTCCTTGAGTCCATCGAGCAACTCGATGGCTCCGAAGTAGTTCACGCCGACGATTACCTTTGGCGGCGCCGAGACCGGTCCGAGGCCGGCGCATAGCACGACTCCGTCGAGCTCGCCTCGGCTCTTGTCGATGATCGCGCTGATAGCTCCCTCGCGTTCCTCGGGGTCGGCCAGGTCGGCAATGATGTCGGCGTTTCCGAGATCGACGCCGACGATTCGCGTGCCGGCCTTCTCGAGGCGCCGGCAAGTCGCGGCGCCTATCCCTGAGGCCGAACCAGTAATGGCAACACACTTCATCAGTTACTCCTCAGTCCGGGCCATTATGAATGCGTCCGGTTGCGCCGTCCGCTACGGCAGCACCGTATGCTCGGGGTTGCATCGGCGGCAACGTCTACTCCGGCCTCAATCCGGCAGCGGCGTCGATGGCAGGCGGGTCTCACCAACGAGGTACCTGTCCACGCCGCGCGCACACTCACGGCCCTCCCATATGGCCCATACCACCAGAGACTGGCCACGGCGAGAGTCGCCACAGGAAAATATGCCATCGGAGGTGGTCATGTAGTCCTCGCCTGCCGCCACGTTGCCGCGATCGGTGAGCTCCAGGCCCAAGCTGTCGAGGAGAGGGCTCCTTTGCGGGCCGAGAAAGCCCATCGCCAGGAGGACCAGCTGGGCGGGGATGCGGAACTCACTGCCCTCGACCTCGCGCATCGACGGCCGGCCGTCTTCTCCCGTCTCCCACTCCACACGGACACAGTCGAGGCCGGCCACATGACCGTCCTTGCCCACGAGCGTCTTCGTGGACACCGCGAAGTCGCGTCCGACTCCCTCCTCGTGCGAGCTCGAGCTTCGGTAGATCATCGGCCAGTACGGCCACGGCATGTCTTCGGTGCGCGCTTCGGGCGGCTTGGGCAGGATCTCGATCTGTACGACGCTGGTGGCGCCTTGGCGGTTCGAGGTGCCGATGCAATCGGAGCCCGTGTCGCCGCCGCCGATCACGACGACTTCCTTGCCGCCGGCGCTTATGGCCCCGGCCTCATCCACGGCGTCACCGGCCACCCTTCGGTTCTGCTGGGGCAGGAAGTCCATGGCGAAGTGCACGCCGGCAAGCTCGCGGCCTGCCACCGGCAGGTCCCGCGATATAGTCGCGCCGATGCTGAGCACCACCGCGTCGAATTGATCGCTCAGCTCGTCGGCCGTGATGTCGGTGCCGACGTTCACCGCCGGCCTGAATTCTACGCCTTCGGCCTCCATCTGCTCCATGCGCCGGTCGATCAGATGCTTCTCCATCTTGAAGTCGGGAATGCCGTAGCGCAGCAGTCCGCCGATGCGGTCGGCGCGCTCGAAGAGCACGACTTCGTGGCCGGCGCGCGCGAGCTGTTGCGAACAGGCGAGTCCGGCCGGACCGGAGCCCACGACGGCCACCCGCTTACCGGTCTTGTCGGCGGCGGGCTGCGGCTGGATGTAGCCTTCGGTCCAGGCCCGATCGATGATGGCTTTCTCTATCTGCTTGATGGTGACCGCGTCGTCGTTGATGTTGAGGACGCACGCCTCTTCGCACGGGGCCGGGCACACGCGCCCGGTAAACTCCGGGAAGTTGTTGGTGGCGTGAAGCGCGGCGATGGCCTCGCGCCAACGCCCGCGGTAGACGAGGTCGTTCCAGTCGGGAATGACGTTACCGAGCGGGCAGCCGCTATGACAAAAAGGGACTCCGCAGTCCATGCAACGCGCGCCCTGCCGCTTGAGGGCCTCCGGCGGCAGCTTGCCCTCGAGCTCCCGGCAGTCACGAAGCCGCTGATCCACGGGCCTGCGCTCCGGGATCTCGCGCTCGTACTCCTTGAATCCGGTGATCTTTCCCATTGCCTGGTTGCCTGGCTGTCGCGGCCGCACGCACTGGGTGCGGCCAGCCACGCCTTCTACACTGCCGCCAGCCTGTTTGCTTCTGCGTCGAGATGCAGGCGTTCGAGAGCCCGTCGGTACTCGGTCGGCATGACCTTGACGAACTTGTGCACGGAGCGGTCCCAGTCGGCGAGCAAGTGCTCGGCAACCGTACTGCCGGTGTATTGATGGTGGCGCGTGAGAAGCTGATGGAGCGTCTTGCGATCCTCTTCTCCATCGGCCTTCAGAAGCTCGACCATCCCCATGTTGCAGCGTCTCGCGAAAGCTCCGCCTTTCTCGAGGACGTAGGCTATGCCTCCGCTCATCCCCGCCGCAAAGTTGCGCCCAGTCTCTCCCAAACATACCACCAGGCCGCCGGTCATGTACTCACAGCCGTGGTCGCCCACGCCTCCGACCACGGCGACGGCGCCGCTGTTGCGTACGCAGAAGCGTTCGCCCGCACGGCCACGGATGAATACCTCACCTCCGGTGGCACCGTACATTGCGACGTTGCCGATGGTGATGTTGTCCTTCGGCGAAAAGGTCACACCCGCCGGCGGCGTGATCACGACCTGGCCGCCCGACATGCCCTTACAGAAATAGTCGTTGGCATCCCCGTGGATCGTCGCGGATATCCCTCTGGCCATGAACGCGCCGAAACTCTGACCGGCCGAGCCGTTGAAGGTCATGCGGATGGTGTAAGGTGGCAGCCCTTCCTCGCCGTAGCGCTTGGTGATCTCGTGAGAGAGCGTCGTGCAAACGGTGCGGTTGACGTTGCCTATCGGCAGCTCGAACTCGACGGGCTTGCGCTCCTCGATGGCCGGTCTGGCAAGGCGTATGAGCTCGTTGTCCAATGCCTTCTCGAGCCCGTGGTCCTGCGTGTCCGTTGCACGGATGCCCACCGTGGCGGGGACGTCCGGCCTGTGCAGGATCGGCGTGAAGTCGAGCCCTTTGGCCTTCCAGTGTTCGATGTCGTCTCGCGCCACGAGACGGTCCACGCGGCCGATCATCTCGGCGACCGTACGGAAGCCCATGTAGGCCATGGTCTCGCGCAACTGCTCGGCAACGAACATCATGAAGTTGACGATGTGCTCGGGCTTGCCGGTGAACTTCTTGCGCAGGTCGGGGTCCTGCGTGGCGATTCCCACCGGGCAGGTGTTGAGGTGGCATTTGCGCATCATGATGCAGCCTTCGGCGACGAGCGCTGCGGTGGCAAAGCCGTATTCGTCGGCACCGAGCAAGGCGGCCACGGCCACGTCGCGTCCGGTCTTCATCTGCCCGTCGGTTTCTACCCGTATGCGGCTGCGCAGGTCATTCTCTACGAGCACCTGCTGTGTTTCCGAGAGGCCGAGCTCCCAAGGGATGCCCGCGTGCTTGATCGAGCTCAGCGGCGAGGCGCCGGTGCCTCCGTCGTGCCCGCTGATGAGCACGACGTCTGCCTTGCCCTTGGACACACCGGCGGCAATGGTTCCGACTCCGACCTCGGCTACCAGTTTCACGCTTATGCGCGCGGCCGGGTTGGCGTTCTTCAGATCGTGGATCAGCTGGGCGAGATCCTCGATCGAGTAGATGTCGTGATGCGGCGGCGGCGAGATGAGCCCCACTCCGGGCGTGGAGTGACGGATCTTGCCGATGTAAGCATCGACCTTGTGGCCCGGGAGTTGTCCGCCTTCGCCGGGCTTGGCGCCTTGCGCCATCTTGATCTGAATCTCATCGGCGTTCGTCAGGTAGTTGATCGTTACCCCGAAACGACCCGAGGCGACCTGCTTTATGGCGCTGCGCCTGGAGTCGCCGTTCGGCAATGGCTCGAAGCGCTCGGTGGCCTCGCCGCCCTCGCCGGTGTTCGACTTGCCGCCGATACGATTCATCGCGATCGCGAGCGTCTCGTGCGCCTCTTCGCTGATGGAGCCGAACGACATGGCGCCGGTCTTGAACCGCTTGACTATCTCGCTGGCCGGCTCCACCTCGGAGAGCGGTATGGGCTGCTCGGCCGGCCGGAACTCCAGCAGGCTGCGCAACGTACAGAGGTGGCGCGATTGGTCGTTGACGAGCCGGGCGTATTGCTTGAAGAGCTCGTAGTCTCCCTTGATTACCGAGTGCTGCAGCTTGGCGATGGTCTCCGGATTGAACAGGTGATACTCGCCGCGACGCCGCCA
>PIVZ01000372.1 GCA_003354045.1 bacterium | reverse complement strand
GCTCGCTGAGGCGGTGCACGCCGCAAGCTCGGATTCTCAGACCGGCGTCCTCATATTGACCGGCGCCGGCCGCGCCTTCTCTGCCGGCGTGGACCTCAAAGAGCTCGGTGGTGAGATCCACTCCGAGCTCGACGACGAGGAGCATGCCGCCGCGGCGGCTCTCGGAGGCGGTGACGTCGTCGGTGCGATGGAGGCGTGCACATGCCCGATCATCGGCGCCATCAACGGCTTCGCGATCACCGGAGGCTTCGAGGTAGCGCTGGCCTGCGATGTCCTCATTGCCTCCACGGAGGCTCGTTTCGCCGACACGCACGCGCGTGTCGGCATACTGCCAGGCTGGGGGCTCAGTCAGAAGCTGTCGCGCGCCATAGGAATCTACCGCGCCAAAGAGGTCTCGCTCACCGGCAACTACGTGTCGGCTAAGCAAGCAGAGGCCTGGGGGCTGGTGAATCGGGTGGTTGCTCCGGCCGATCTCATGCCCACCTGCAGGGCACTGGCAGGCGACATGCTTTCATGCCCCGAGGACGCGCTGCGCGACTACAAGCGCGTCATCGACGAGGGCTTTGCGACGACCTTCGGTGAAGGTCTGGCGCTCGAGAAAAGGGCCTCTGATGAGCAGATCCGCACGGTCACGGCAGACTCGATCGCCGCCAGACGAGCCGACATTCAGAACAGAGGACGCAAGCAGAACTGAGGCGTAGCGCCTACCTGACTTTCTTCCTCTTGAAGACCGCATACATCTCGCGGTCCTTGCCCATGTTGATGGTGCACGGCCCCTTGGTGCCGATACAACCTACGGCTCCTACCCAACGCTTGAACACCGAGTTCTTGTTGGCGTCGGCCCACAGGGTCACACGTGTGCCGACGGGGAACTCGGCGTCGCAGCGTGCCTCGAGCAGACCGCACACGATCCCGTTGGGCGCGCTCACGACGTTGCCCCTGCCGGTGCCGCCATGCACCACCGAGAGTACGCGGACACCGCCCTTGGTGTTCACAATGCGCGTGGCCGAGAACTTCGAGTGCTTGATACAGCGGGTCGGCGTACCAAGTGCGCGTA
This sequence comes from bacterium, assembly GCA_003354045.1. Lineage (GTDB taxonomy): Bacteria > Desulfobacterota > Binatia > UBA1149 > CAITLU01 > PIVZ01. The sequence continues at coordinate 4,133 of PIVZ01000372.1, read as the reverse complement.
CACGGTAGAAGAACGTACGAGCCGGCGCGAGATCCCAATCCTCGTAGAGCTCGGTACCCGGCGGCAGGGTGACGATGGTACGGAATCCCTGCCCGATCTCTCTCCTCTGCACGGCGAAGCCGGTCTCGCCACGGCTGCGATCGCCCCAGGTTATGCGCGCCACCGTGAGCGCGATCAGACGGGCACGCACCGGAGTCGGTTTGGACGGCGGAGTGCGGTTGACGAAACAGTCGTTGCTGAAATTCGAGCTGCCGAACTCGTTGTGCGCCCTCACTTTGTAGATGAAGACGCCGGCTGGCCTCACCGTGTCCACGAAGCTGGTGATGTCGGGAGGCGTAAAGCCGCGCGTGCGGAAAGACTTGCCGCCGGCCTTGCGGCGCACGACCTCGAAGTTCTCCTCGTTGTCGCTGCGGTCTCTCCAGGTCAGCAGCACCTGCGACTTGGAGATCTTGTCGGAGCGGACCACGCCGGGCTGCCTCGGAGGGGCGTCGCCGCTCCAGGCCGGCAGCGCAATCACGAGCACGAGAGGCATGGCAAGCGCAAAGGAAGCGAAAGCTTTCATAGTGGTTCCTTTATCCTTGGTCCAAAGTCGCAAAGACCGGCGATGAAGACGTCCCCATACTATAACCGACGTGGCCACGCGTCATCAATCCTTTCGAGAGCAAACGCGCCACCTACAGCGCCACGGCGGGCCGGTTGGCAAGCCCGCAGCGGCAAATTCGCGCCGTGAGGCAGCCGCACGCGGCCTCTCCGGGAAGCCGGCATGCGGCCGGCGGCCACCGCACGAGCCCCCCGTCAGACCTGTCTCGAGCGCAAAACTGCAACATGTTCCAGCCATAGTGGCTTTAAAAAACAAATACTTAGCAGATCAGAGCGATTGGTCAATGGACCCAGCGGCGGGGAGGAAGAAATCGCCGAATACGGTTTTTGGAACCTGGCAGCGCAGAAGCCGAATCACCTCGCCCCGGTCACTCCCGCATTCGAGGAGATCAGCGCCTGTGAGCGGGGTTCAGGCTGTGGCGTCGGGCAAGGTGCTGAGCAGCACGCGCACCACGTTGTAGGCCGCCTGGTAATCGACCGACCCCCGCGACATCAGGACCCAGAGCCCCGACAGGCTGCTGGTCGCCGAGGTCGAGTCACGCCATAGCACCCTGCCTCGCGACCGCTCCACCAGCGTCCCCGAGAGCTTGATGCGCACCACCGGCCCCAAATCACCGGATTCGGTCTCGACCGCATCGACGTGGAGCAGCAAGAAGACCGCCGCGACCTTGGGAGCCAGCGCGCTCAGTGCCTCGCCGTCCATGGCCCAAAGATCCTGGGAGCGGCGCGACACCTCCGTGGCAAACGAGTGCACCACTTCCACCTCGTAGCCTTTGGCCTCGATGAGGTCCAGAGCGGCAGTCTGCACGTTGCGCGTCGTGGTGACGAAATCGAGCTTGTCCGCACGGCCGTCCACGACCGGTAGCAGGAAGACCGGTTCGACTCGGACCGTCGCGAAATCCTCATCGAGGTAGATCGGCTGGGTGGTCTGCACGCAGGCGGCAAACGCCAGAGCCGCCAGGACGGCTGGCAAGATCGTCAATCGACGCCCACGAGAACGCTCAGATCGCACGCCTTCCTTTGCCACTTCCACTGCGTGATGGCCAACGCGACGCCGCGCCGCCGCACCCGCACACACGCTGACTGGCGCGCCACCGAACGCTGTACTAGCCTACTGGCATGAAGGTCTTCTTTTCTGCAGTAATGTTGGCGGGCTTGCTGTGCGCCGCGTGGCCCTGTTCCACGGCACAGGCCCATTCCGCAGGATCCGTTGACGTCCACGGTTGCCACCCTGACCGTAACGCAGGCAACTACCATTGCCATAGAGGCCCGCTCAGCGGCTACCAGTTCCGCTCGCGCGGGGAGATGTTGGAGGTGCTGGAGAGCGGCGAGTTGCCCGAGCCCGTGGAAGAGAAGAAGGGTTTCTTCTCCTCGCTCTTCAAGCGTGACTCCGAGGAACCTCCGCCCCCGCCGCCCGTAGCGTCGGCTGAAGCTCCGCAAGACGCACCATACGCAACTGTGCGCAGCGGGCCGGCACGGACGGTCGAGGAGCGTCTGCGCATCCTCAAGGGCCTCTACGAGATGGAGCTGATTACCGAGGAAGAGTACGCGCAACGACGCCGGGCGATACTGGAAGAACTCTGAATCCGTAGAGATGCCCGTACTCGAGTTTCCGGACGGTTTCCTGTGGGGCACGGCGACGGCCTCGTATCAAATCGAGGGCTCGCCGCTGGCGGACGGTGCCGGCCCGAGCATCTGGCATACTTTCGCGCACACGCCCGGCACCATTCACGACGGCGACACCGCCGACGTCACCTGCGACCACTACCGCCGTTACCGCGAGGACGTGGCTCTGATGAGAGAGCTCGGACTCCAGGCCTACCGCTTCAGTGTAGCGTGGCCACGGGTGTTCCCGGCCGGGTACGGCGACTCTAACAGCGCCGGGCTGGCATTCTACGACCGTCTGGTAGACGAGCTGTTGGCCGCCGGCATCACACCGATGGCCACACTCTACCACTGGGATTTGCCCCAGGCCCTCGAGGACGAGGGCGGGTGGCCGAACTCCGATCTGGCCTGCCACTTCGCCGACTACGCCGAGCACATGTTCGACGCCCTCGGCGACCGCGTAAAGCTGTGGATCACCTTCAACGAGCCGTGGGTGTTTACCTACCTGGGCTATGGGCTCGGAGTGCATGCCCCGGGAACGACGGATATGGGCGCCGCCCTGAAGGCCGGCCACACGGCGCTGCGCGCGCATGGGATGGCCGTGGAACGTTTTCGCTCGCTGGTGCCGGACGGCGAGATTGGCATCACCCTGAGCGTTCAAGCACAGCTCCCGGCATCCGACACCGATGAAGACCGGCAGGCGGCAATGCGTTCCTCGGCGTTCTACAACGAGTGGTTCATCGAGCCCATTGTCTGCGGCGATTATCCGCCCGCATTGCGCGACCAGTTCGGCGAGCTGCTGCCGGAGATGGGCGAGGCCGACCGCGCCACTATTCAGCGTCCAATCGACTTCATCGGCCTCAACTATTACACGCGTTTGCTGGTCGAGAATGACGAGAACGCCTTCCTCGGTGCGCGTCCCTGGCGAGTGCCCGGGCACTACACGGCCATGGATTGGGAGATCTACCCGGCAGGTCTCTACCATCTGCTGAAGACCTTCTACGCCACCTACGGCCTGCCTCTCTACATTACGGAGAACGGCGCAGGGTTAGAGGGTGAAAAACCGGGCGCCGACGGCGCGATCGATGACGTGCAGCGCCTTCGCTACCTGCAGAGTCACATCGAGATGGCGCACCGGGCGACCAGCGAAGGTGTAGATCTGCGCGGCTACATGGCGTGGTCGTTCATCGACAACTTCGAATGGAGCTTCGGTTTCGCGAAGCGCTTCGGGCTGGTGTATTGCGACTACGAGACGCAGGCGCGCACGCCCAAACTGAGCGCCGCCTGGTACCGACGCGTGATCAAGGACAACGGGATCTAGCCCATTCAGGCAAGATCACGGTCAACACGCCGGTCCATTGCCGCCAGGGTCCGGCTCAGCAGCTGGAAGACGAGCCAGCGCACGGGCTCGGGCGGAAGCGGAATCCGTTTGCGTTCGGATAGGACCGCGCCTTTGCCCTCACGGTCTTGCAACAAGTCGGCCACCATCCGCCCGGCATAGCTCGCCATGGCCAGGCCGTGCCCAGCATAGCCGATCGCGTAGATCATGTTGCGGTGGGCGCCGGTGCGTCCGAGCACCGGCAGGAAATCGAGAGCCAGGCCGATACGCCCGCCCCAGTGGTGCGTTATCCCGACGTCGGCCAGCTCGGGAAAACGCTGGCGGAACATGGATTCCAGCCGCACGGCCACACGCGAATCCTTGTCCTGCAAATTGCCGCCGCCATAGCCATAGCGCAGGTACTTCGAGCCGCCCATGATGCGCCCGTCGGGCGTCAACCGGAAGTTCTCGAGAATTTCGTGCGCCGTGTATATGCCCTCGCGCCCCTGCCAGCCGACACGTGCCTGTTGTTCAGTCGTAAGTGGCGCGGTCTGAAAAAGTTGCACGTAGATGGGTATCAGGGCCGAGGCCAACGGCACCGGCGGTTCGA
>PIVZ01000371.1 GCA_003354045.1 bacterium | reverse complement strand
CAGTTCGGCGGCCGCGCCCTAGAAAAGATCAAGACGGCAAAGAAGCTGTGCGTCCCGGCGGTTAAGGGCGTCGTTACCACCACGACGACATTACCGTGCGTGCCGAACTGTGCAGGTCTGCAATGCGGCGACGATGGTTGCGGCGGCTCGTGTGGCACCTGCACCGGAGGTGAGACTTGCTGTACAGACCAGTGCATCGACCTAGCCAGCAACGTGGACAACTGCGGGATATGCGGTTCTGCTTGTACGAACAACGCATTCTGCAACAGCGGGACCTGCATCTGCTTTCCCAACTGCTTTGGCAAGTCATGCGGAGACGATCTGTGTGGCGGTAGCTGTGGGACCTGCTCGCCGGGCCAGATATGCGCCATAGGCGACTGCATTACGCTCCCATAGCGGCTCGCTCAGCATACGGCGCCGTGAGGTCCCGGCCTTGCGGCGCCGCGGGGCAGATGCCGTGCACATTCCTACGTGTCCCTCGTCAATATCACATCGGGGCGAGTCTGTGCCATCGGAGCCGTCACGCTGTATCCAGGAATGAACGGAACTGAGACGAGCCGGTAACCGTGACATCGGCCAGAGGGTAAGCCGGACCGGTCGGCCTCCCCGTAAGGGCTCACGGTATCGGCTCGTTACTGCGGCTGCGTGGTGAAGGTGCGGCGCCGAGGTCGCTCGATACCGCGGGTGGTCTCTCGTTCCGACTCGGAGTCTCGCCGTCGCCTCAAGCAGCCTCTCGCCACACGTATCGGTGATGTAGCCCGCCGACACGCGGCAGAGCAGATTATCATCGTGAACGGGCAATTTCTGACGAGCACTCGACACAACGGCCGGGGAACCGAAACACAACTCGACCAGGCGGCCTGAACCTTCGTTCAGGACCGCGATAGGTCAGTGATCTCTGTGCGGTTGAGGTCTTCGTAATGGACAGTGGTCATAACGGCAACTGCAGGACGGACTGGCCGCCAACGGTAGGCCGCGACTGTTCATCAACGGCGGACGTAACCCGTTGCTACGGCTGAGGCTTCGGTCGGCCGGGTTTTGGGACAGGACGCCGTCACGCCGCCACGACGGAAATCCGCGCAGCTCTCTTCGATCTCGGCTTCTTCTTGATGACGATTTCTATGTCACGATCCAGCGCGGTCAAGAACGTCATCAACCGCTCGACCGAGAAGCCTTCGAGCTTGTAGTTCGCCAGTACAGAAACCTTCGGCTGATTGATGCCGAGGATCTTTGCCGCCTGCGCCTGTGTGAGGTGTCGTTTCTCGACGATGCTGTTGATGGCATGGGCCAGGCGCAGCTTCGCTTGCCGCTCCTCAGCATCGGGAAAGCCAAGATCGGCGAAGACGTTGCCAGTGCCGCGCGTAATAGACTCATCATCCTTCTTTGAGCTACTTCTTCGACTTGCCATAGCGCACCTCATAGTCCTGTTGTGCCAACCGAAGCCGCCGTTCGACCATCTCCACGTCGGAACGTGCCGTTCGTATGCCACGCGGCGACTTCTTCTGGAACGCGTGAAGAACGTACACGACCTCTCGAAAGCGAACGGTATAGACAGCTCGGTAGGTATCGCCGTCATGATTTTCCACGACTTCAAGAACGCCGGGCCCTTGTCCCCTCCACGGCTTCGCCGACGGATGCTTCCCGCCGAACTGAGCGAGACCGAGCGCGTTGCCCATCTCGCTCTTCACCGACCCGGGGAAGGTCAAGAAGTCCTTCTTAGACGACCCGACCCAGTCGAGCGGCTTCTCGCCCTTCGCGGGGGTTCGAGCCATGAGACAATATCCCTTTTTTGGGATATTCCTGCAAGGTGCGCTCGCTCGGAGGGCTGCACTCCGTTCCGACGGACGACGCAGATGGTCGGAACCCGCACGCGTTCTTCGCACGCGGGGCCAGGCTTGGGGACAGGTTACGAATGGGGTCCCATTATTGAGGGGCAAAGGCCGCGGGGCCGTAAGTTCCCATTCTCACAGCGTTCTCAGCCTGAGAGCAAGTTCGAGTCCTCCGTTCTCACCTGAGAAAGAGTTCGCCCAGCCGACCGAATGGGGAGCCAAATTACGCTCCGCGAACTTCTGGGGCGTCTTAGTTAACACGGAGCCCCGAGGTGAGAGCTGAGGGACTTTGGGCTTTTTGGGGCGAGCTGGCGCGGGGTTGGCGGCCTGGCCGTGCCCTGCAGCACGCTCGCGAGAACGCCGCTGAGACCACCGCCTCACCTGGCCAACGCTGCGCTCCAGGCGATCTCGCGCTCTCTGACGGGCGACCTCGGGAGAGAACGGCTGAGAGCACTCAGCAGCCGACTCCTCGGACCGGTTCGAGCCCTAACGTCTCGCCTAAGGATATCCTGGACATGGCCTCATGGAGCAGTCTACGGCCTGGCGCTGAGCGGAGCAGATTCCCAGCGTGAACGGGAAATTTCTGACGGATACTAGACAGATTCTTCCCGCTCGGGCTGAGAATCCGCTCCGCCAGTCCTCGACCCTCCCGGGGCTCCACCATGATTACCGTCTTACGGCATGAACGGATGTGCTAACCGGCCAGCACGGGGATATTGACGACCCACAGGTCCGCCGGACATCACTCCACGCCGAAGCGCAAAAGCTCGACCGGAAGGCCGTCCACACCGCGTATCTGACAGGTGACGCCCATCTCGCTTTCGAATACACACGAACGGTTCACCGTATTAGCGGTCGGTACGAGTATGCGCAGCCGGGCGACCGCGGTCACTATTTGGCAATCGAACTTGGTCCCGTATCCAGTGCCAGCATAGCCGACCTTCACCCACGGAAGCTTCGCCGTGTCGCCCTGCTGCTCCGAGAAGCTTGTATATGTTCCCACCGCCATGAACTGCACGGCGGATACCGGGGCGTAGTGGCAGGCCGCGGCATGAGCGGCGATAGGCACAGCGAGCGCGATCACCAATGCGGCGAATACAGCTAGCGCGACGCACTTACGAGTCGACAATGAAGCGGCGGCGAGATCGGTATCCATGGTTTTCTCTCCTTCTACCCGGACGAATACGGGCAAAGTCGTGGGTGCAGAATCTGTACTATGTAAGGACCGAGGTTTCCTGCCGAGCACATTCTCACGGCCAACGGGCAAGATGTGTACGAGTACTCGACACATTGTTCCCGTTCGGGCCGAGAATCTGCTCCGAGGCGTTCTAACGCGTATCACTCCTCGCGATGAGCTGTCAAGAGATATCGGATATACTGATCACAAACGTCAACACACAGCTCGGCGGAGCCACGTTCTCAGAGAGAAAGGGAGACATCGGTACGGTGTAGCGATCTCGTGCCCGAGATTGTCAAGGGCGCCGCGAATCCTCGTGTAATCCCACCCCGAATTCGCCCGTGCTATCGTCAGGACGAGTTGCTCGATCTCGACCGCCGTCTTAGGCCTGCCAGGCTTGCGACACTTGCTGCCGTCGTACTTGCGCGCAACAAGCCTCCGATACCATCGAAGCAATGTATCCGGCGTCACAATGGCGCAATGCCGAAAAGACCCTCGCGCCCTACCCTTTTCGCGGCGGCAGTCAGGCGACACCGCTGTGCGTCCGTGAATCGCAACCGCCGGCCGCCGAGATGCTCGCGCAGAATCCGGTTCGCTATCCGCAGGTACTCGATGACGTCTTGTTGGCTTCGGCTCACCCAACCGGCCACCGCCGCCAGAGCAAATGGGAGGTAAGGCGTGGTCATAACGGCGACCGTAGGGCAGACTGGCCGCCAACGGTAGGCTGCAGCTGTTCATCAACGGCGGGCGTAAGGCGTTGCTACGGCGGATGTTTCAGTCGGCCGGGTTTTGGGACACTACGGCGAGCTTTCGCACGCTAAGATATTCTTGTTAAGTAATATGCAATGGATTATCGTTGGCTTTGCCCCGGCGTCGTCAAAAACGAGCCGAGCGAATTCTCAGGGTGAACGGGAATTTTGTGTACGAGTACTCGACACACCGGCCGAACAAGGATCCGGGTGGAGAACCTAGACCGGGCAACGGCCCAGCTCTTCGTGCCTCACTACCTGAACGCCGGCCGACGGCACCTCCCCCACCCGATTCCTGCTAATGCCGCCGCGGACGGCGACGCCGACGACCTATCCGGACATCGTCGCGACGACCTTCGCGGTCTCAGGCAGCCGCACCTTGCGAGACGGTCGAGCAGATTCTCAACGTCAACGGGAATATTCTGTACGAGTACTCGACACATCGGCCGAGGGAGAGTCCGGAGCAGATCGCGGAGTTGGTGATCGTAGACCCGCTGGCGGTGTTCTCGCTCGGCCATGGCTGACATCTTCGTTGTGACCACCGAGATCGCAACCCTGTCGGCGTAGCACAGGAACTGTCGGCAGCGCGCCCTGTTCACTCGGAATCGATTACCCTCAGTGTCGAGTACTCAGACAGATTATTCCCGTTGAGGTTGAGAATCTGCAGGGCCAAGGTGCTAATCGAACGCTGGCGTCGTGAATACAATCACTTCCGACCTCACAGTTCTCTCGGTAACAAACCGCCGGCACCTGAGGCGATCGAGCCACCGCCACTCGGCTCGACGGTTACCCTTGCATCAACGACGGTTCAAGGGGAAGCATAGGAGGAGGCATAAACATCGGGGGCAGACCACTATTAGGATCGTAGGGCCGAACTCGGTGTCCCTGGGGCGACAAAGCACAACGTTAAATGTCAGGAGGCCGAAACGTTATGAGAAATTACATTAACTTAACCTTAATGGCCGCCGCTGTGTTGGTAGCGACCAGTGGCTTGCCGGCGCAGGCAGCCGACCTTACCGGAACGTGGGAAGGCACGCTTGCCTGCAAGGGGTCGGATAGCGACGGGGTCAAAATCAAAAACAAGTTTGAAGAGGTAACGCTCGAGATCTCTCAGAGTGGAGATGATCTCAACGTGAGCGTGACGGGCTTCGGCACCTTCTCCATGGACGGTGTCACTTATGGCGACGAAGCGAAGCCGGAAAAGAAGGGACTGGTGGCAATGGCCAACTGCGGTAACAACGGAGCGGTGTTCAATGCCGGCACGGACGATTTTGTGCTGGCTGTGTGCCGTACGCTCTCGGCAGACCGCGCTACCTCTCCTTGTTCGCTCTAGCCCTCGCCTCCCGCTGCTCGGCAGCACGTATATAGGTCCATGACGTGCAGCTGCTCACCTGGAGCTGACGCCAGGAAGGCGGGAGCGCCGGGCTCTGGGTCTTCCGAAG
>PIVZ01000953.1 GCA_003354045.1 bacterium | reverse complement strand
CTGCTGGCCCTCGCCGGCTGCAGCGGCCTGGACCTGATCAAGAAGCGCCTGCCCCCGCCCCACAAGGTGGACGGAGGCGTTCTGTTCCAGTACGAAGCGCCCGCGGCCTCCATCGTCACCCTCGCGGGCAACTGGGATGGGAATTGGTGGGGAGGAACCGCGGCCGCCTCCGCTCGCTACGACAACACGATCGGCCGGATGAGCGACCCGGACGGCGACGGCATCTGGTCCGTTGTCGTTCCGATGCCTCCCGGCCGATACCAGTACAAGTTCGTCGTCGACAACAACACCTGGATCCCCGATCCGAACAATCCGGAGACGGCGAGCGACGGCGGGTTCACGAATTCCCTGCTCGTCCTCAAGTAGGCGGAGGAAGGCACGATGAAGAAATTTCTGAAGCTCGCGCTCCCACTCCTGGCTCTCCTGAGCCTCGGTTGCCCCGAAAACCCCAGCGGACCTGTGCTGGAGGCGCCGGGTGTCGCGCTGCTCTACGACAGCAACTTCAACAGCATCCAGCTCAACGGAGACTTCATGCCGGGGGCGAACGACGGCTGGGACGCGCTGGACCCACGTCACGAGATGGAACTTGTGGACGACTTCAGCTGGGAGGTCACCGCGTCGGTCAGCGAGGGCGAGCTTGTCGAGAACCCGCCGGTCGTGATGTTCAAGTTCACGCACGACAACATCTGGTCCCCGGACAACTTCAGCGCCGGCGGCGAGCCAGGGCTCGCGGACCTATCTGATGGCGGCGACGACATCTCCGTTGAGATCACCGAGGGCCGGGGCTTCTACACATTCACATTCGACGACGAGACCTACCGCTACGAGACCCAGCCCGAGATTGCGTCCGGCGAGATCACGGGGACCGTCGACCTCGACGGCGACGCGCCCTCCTCTCCCGTCGAAGTGACTCTCTTCGTGAACAGCTTCGAAGGGGAGACCGAACTCTGGAGCATCGAGCCGCCGCGCGGGGCGTTCAGCTTCCCGGCCCTCGCCGACAGTCTCTACACCCTGCGATTCGCGGCGGGTGGCTACGCCAACGCCATCGTCACCGACATCCGCGTTGAGAACGGCGTTGCGCCAGCGCAGAGCGTGACACTGACGCAGGTGTTCGGCGCCATCAGCGGCACGGTCAACTTCAGCGACGACCCGGCCGAGCTGCCGACGGCCACCGTCACCGCCACCGATACTCTTCTTCTGGAGGTCGCGGGAACCGCGACGACGAACGCGTCCGGTGACTACATCATCGAGGGTCTCTCCGCGGGCACCTTCGACATCAGCTTCACT
>PIVZ01000370.1 GCA_003354045.1 bacterium | reverse complement strand
CTCGTCGTAGGCGTCGCGAAGCACGCAATGGCTCTCGAGGGCGAGCCTGTCGGCAACGTCGAATCCGGCCCGCAGCCGTGAGGGCTCATGCGCCGCGGCTTGCTGCCGTGTGTTCATGGTCGGGCTCCGCTTCGCCGACGACCGTGTCTCGCTGTTCGCTGAGCTGCTTTGCTCGGGCCTCTACTTCGCCGAGGTGACTTGCGAGGCGGGCGGTCAACTGGCGAAAGCGGGGAGCGCTCTCGTTTTCGCCAGCGCCGGTACAGACATCTTCGAGACGGTGTTTCAGGCGCAGGAGCTTGGTGCGTGCCTCCGTGACGGCGGCCTTTTCCTCATCGGTATTGAACCAGGTCTGCAAAGCCTTCTCGTGCACGTCGTCTGCCTGGTGAAGGATGTGCAAGGCTGCGTGCAGCTTCGGTGCAACTACGGCGGTGACGATTTCTTCAACTACAGTGCGCTCCTCGGGGACCGACCACAGCATGTGCTCGAGCATGCGAAGGTCGGACCCTTGCACGCGCTTTCTACCGGCCAGGTAGGCGCGGGCCTTCAGCCCGGCGAGGCTCGAGCGAAAACGCCGGTCGGATACCACCAGCCCGCGGTCGGTCGCTTGCGAGCGGATCTCGGCGAGCCAGCCGATCGCTTCTTCACCTACGGTAACGCGAGCGGCATCGGCGCGAGCTTGCTCCAGATCGGCAAAGCTGAGCAAGGCCGTGCTCGCAACGTCGTCGGGTGCTTCGAGCATGTTGCGAAAACCGTCGCTGCCCTCGATATAGTCCACCTGGTAGCGAAAGAGGAAACGATCGAACAGGCAGTCGAGATCGCGCGTTTCGGGAATGACATTGCTGGCGCCGAACAGGGTGTGCAGCGGCACCGCCATCGGCGTGGCATCGTTGTGGTAAACACGCTCGTTCATGAGCGAGAGCAGCGCGTTCAAGATGGCGGAGTTGGCCTTGAAGATCTCATCGAGGAAGGCGATGTGGGCATTCGGCAGCTTGCCGTCGGTGACCCGGTAGTAGCGGTCTTGCTCCAGTCCCTGCAGACTGACCGGCCCGAAGAGCTCCTCGGGGGTGGTGAACTTGGTGAGCAACCAGTGGAAGTAGGTGGCCCCGGAGATACGCTCGCACAGCGCATGCACGAGCGTGGACTTGCCGCTGCCGGGTGGCCCGATCAGCAATACGTGTTGGCGCGCCAGCAGAGCGGCCAGCGCGCCATCGACGAACTCGTCGCGCTCGACGAAGAGCCCCTTGATCTCACTTTGCAGAGCCTGAAGCTTGTCGACGATTTGCTCGCCCATCGCTACATCATCGAGCCAACCGCGATGGGCTCGTGCGCCGCGCCCACGGGGTTCCCCGCGCAGTCATGCGATGCGCGCGCGACTTCCGGTGCCTTGCCGTCGCCGCGGTAGGTCGTCCAGCGCGCCGGTGCGAAGGTGATCGGGTCCTTCTCTCCGCGGTCGAGGCGAGTCTTGCGCTCCTGCAGCATGTCACGCAGGCTCCCGGCGATCTCCCGCTGGTCGTCGCTCAACTCGCCGAACTCGCTCGCGCATTGCGCCGCGATGTCGCGGGCCTTGCTTGCCACCTTTTCGTTGGGGGCCAGCTCCTCGCAGGCCGTGAGGAAGAGTCCGAGCATCTTGGCTGCGTCGCCATTGGCCTTGGAGCGGGCGCGCAAGTAGGGATCGTCGGAATCCTTGAACTTCCGGTAGCCGTTCAACGCCAGCTTGGCCAGGCGTATCTGCGAAGGACCGTTCTCCTGATAGAGCTTCTCGAGCGCCAGGTCGTAGTAGCGCCTGAGCTCGCCGACGGCGAAGTTCTTGCGCTCCATGATCTCGTCGTCCTGATACTGCGTGAAGCTCCAGTCCTGGCCCGCCAGGAAGCGGCCGTCTTCCTGCAACCGCCGGTAGAGCTCGGTACCCGGACAGGGAATTAGCGGGGTTATCTGATAGAAGGCCGGCTCCAGTGCCACAAAGGCGTCGATGTCGGCAATCACGTTCTCGGGCGTGTGGAAATCCCAGCCGAGAATCGTGGAAGCCGTCACGGCGATACCGTGCTCCTGCAAGGTCTTGATGTAGGCGGGCACGTCGTCGCACTCCCTCTTGGCAATTGCGTGCTCCGAGGTCACCACATCGTCGATGGTCGATTCGACGCCGATCCACACGGTAGAGAGTCCGTTGGCCACGAGCTCCTCCACGCTGAACTGCTGGAGCGAACGCAGACTGCCGAAGGCGAAGTAGCGAATACCGCCGTAGGGCATCAGCTCCTTGTCGCCGCGGATGAGCCTGCCGAGCTCTCGCACATACTCGACGTCGGTGAAGAGATCCTCGTCGAAGATCGTGAACATACCCGCAGCGAGGTTTCCCGATTGCAGGACACGTTCTCGCATCTCCGTGTAGAGCGACTCCGGGGAGCACACACGGATCTTTTGCTTCTTGTAGAAGGCCGAGGTGACGCAGAACTCACAGCCATTGGGGCAGCCGAGACCGGCCAGCACCATCGGCTGGCAGGCACGGAACAGATGGTCGAGCCCCTTGATGGCGCTGCCGCCGGCCGGGAGGAAGCGCTGGCTGATCGGCCGCTCCACCGGCTCATCCCCGATCAAGCGCCTGAACCACCGCACGCCCTCGTCGTGGCAGAAGTGGTCGGTAAGCTCCTTGATGCGGTGGGCAAGCTCGGTGTACTCGCCTTCCGGGGGATCGGTCACATAGAGACCGCCGTAACCGCCGGCCACGGTTGTCGTTTCCGGCGAGCGGCTGCGCACGATCTCCAGCATGCGCACCGTCTGCGGGAAGTACGCCGCCATGAGCTGGGTGCCGAAGTAGTCGTAGCCCTTGCTCACCTCCTCTTCGAAATCCTTCCAGGTCGGATTCTCGAGAACGGTCACGTCGGCGTGTAGGTTCTCGGCAATGAGGTAGAGCGCCCAGCAGTGCGCGTGGGCGGTCGGGGTGAAGACCCCTTGGCCGCGGGCCAGCCTTGCGGCCATGATGTCGTAGAGATCGACTCCATCGACGATCTCACGTGGACCCGGAATAGTTGACAACAGAACGCGCTTTCTCATCTTGTTTTCCCCTCTTCTCTGCAATCAGTGCGAGAATTGTTTCCCGCCTCACACTAGTCGATCTTGACCGGCCGCAGCGCAGCCACGACAAAGCTGGCGGCCTCGTTCATCATCTGAGTCAGCGATTGCTCCGGCTGCTCGGCGGAGGTCTGTAGCCAGCTCTCTATCACCATGTCCATCGAGCCGATGAGGCACATGGCCGCAACCCTCGGGTCATGCCGTCTGAAGAACCCGCGCTCGGCCCCGGCGTTCAGAACCTCGGCGATGCTGTCGGTCAGCTCTTCGAGGAACGCGCGCCTTTGCTCCTCGAACTCAGGGTCGGTGCCCGGGGTGCGGTAGAGGAAGACGCGAGCGAAGTCCGCCTCGCGCTCGAAGAGTGCAGCCAGTTCCCCAAGGCGTTGGCCAACGAGCTTGGTTACATCCACTCCTTCGGCCAGCAGCCCGGCTGGTCCTCCCGGCAAGATCACCTCGCGGACGTGAGACTGAAGTTCGCGCGAGAGCTCGCGGTAGACGTCTTTCTTGTCTTTGAAGTAGAGGTAGAAGGTGCCGTGGGCGATACCGGCGCGCTTGGCGATGTCTTTTACGCTGACCGAGTGGAACCCCCTGGCCCCGAACGCAGCGGCCGCGGCCTCGAGAATGAAGCGCCGTTTCTGTTCCCGTCCTACGCCCTGGAAGGATGGCTGCTCGGGCCTATCCAGTTCTGCTGATGAGGTGCTCATCGATGTGACACTGATGTCATATCGGTGAAGGCTATGTCAACAGGGCTCGGTGTGGCGCTGGGCGGCCGGTGGAAAGCAGAGTGATTTCAAGCCTTTACGGTCCCGGGGTCAGGCGGGCGAGTAGCCGTTAACGGGCCAGGAGGATGATCCCGTAATGCGATATTGAATCCGGCGAGCGTCGTATCTTGTGTCCGTGCTCCGTATAGGTCGGCACAACAAATGGTCGGTTCCGCCGTGTCGGAAGCACGCTCCTAGCGCGTGCCGATCGTCGCGTTGATGACTTCTACTAGTTCAGTCGCTTCTTGTTCTTGGATGAAGTGAGACCCCTCGGGGAACTCTCGGTGCGGCTGGCCTTTGGCGCCGGGGACCCAGGTTTGGAAGACGGTGTCGAACCAACCGAGGATCGGATCGGCCTTGCCGTAGGCGGTGACCAACGGCTTCTCCCATTTCTCGAGAACCCGCCATGCGTCGATGAAAAGCTGTAAGCCTTCGTCTCCGAGCCGCTCGGGATCTATCAGCAGGGGGAAGACCAGCGCGCCCGCTTGGTAGGAGGCATCGGGGAACGGCGCGTCGTAGGCGGCGCGCTCGGCGGCCGAGAGCTCCAGGCCGCCGCCATCGGTGACGCCGGCAAGGCCCGCGTCCATCACGTCGCCAACGTCGATCTGCTCGGCCGCTGCGGCAAATTCTTGCCAGCGTGAGAAGGCCTCGGGATCGGATGAGGCGGCTTGCGCCTCGAGCATGCGCTCGGGATGGAGCGGGTCGAGAAGCGCTCCGTTGGCGACGACGATGCGCTCGAAGCGATCCGGCTCGAGCGTGAGCACGGTGAGGCCGATCAGGCTGCCCCAGTCCTGACCGAAAAAGGTCGCGCGGCGCAGATCAACGGCCTCGAGCCACGCATGCATCCAGGCAACGTGACGGGCGAGGGTGTAGTCGGACTTGGCCGTGGGCTTGTCGCTCTTGCCGAAGCCGACGAGGTCGGGGGCGACCACGCGGTGGCCGGCCTCGAGCAGGCCGGGGATCATCTTGCGGTAGAGATACGACCAGGTCGGCTCGCCGTGCATGAGCAGCACCGGCGCGGCCTCTCGCGGCCCCTCGTCTACGTAGTGAATGCGGAGCTTGCCGCCGTCTAGGTCGTCGATCTCCAGGTAATGGGCTTCGAAGGGGTAGCCGTGGAGGTTATCGAATCGGTCATCCGGTGTGCGAAGTACGTCCATGAGGCTGCGCTCCTGTCGGTGGGATCAAATCATTCGCCGAGGTATCCGCTCAGCCGTGCCATCTCGCGCTCGGCGTCGCCCATGATTTCGTTGACGACTTCGGCAGAGGTCACGACCTTTCGGATGAGACCGGCACCGGCCCCGGCGATGTAATTGGCTTCCATGCCGTCGGGGTCTTCGGGGATCTTGGCCATTCCCACGCCCTGTACGGCCATGAAGTCCATAGCGGTCT
>PIVZ01000952.1 GCA_003354045.1 bacterium | reverse complement strand
TCCGCCGCGCGCGCGGGAGCATGGGAGGTTGAGTCGGCTCGAGGCTCCGAGGGATGAGCCGTCGCATCGGACACGGCCTTGGCAGAGTCCTCGTCCGCCGGAGGCGTGCCCGCAGGCGTAGATCGCGATTTCTTGAGCCAGTCGAGAAGTCCCATGGTGGATCGAGTCCGTGCGGTACCCAGTGGCCGGCCCCTGCCGACGCGGTCGCATTCTAGACCACCTGAGTTCTCTTGGAAGCAAGCGACCCGGCGATGCTTTGAAACACGTTCTACTTTTCCCTATAAGGGCCACCACCACGACGCTTGCCCTGCGCGACAGGGCGTGTGGGTGGCCGGGACCTCGGCGAGCGATCATAAGAGCACAAGCGACGACGTCGAGCGCGTTGGCCGGCGAGCATTGCGGCTGCGGAGGAACAGGATGCACATAGACCTGACCGATGAACAGAAAGCGTTGCGTGACGAGCTGCGGACCTATTTCTCCGAGCTCATGGTGCCCGACCTCGAGTATGAGGTCTCGCACAGCGAGGGCGGCGGCCCGCTCTACCGCAAGGCGCTCAAGAAGATGGGCGAAGACGGATGGCTTGGCATCGGCTGGCCCGAGGAATACGGCGGCCAGGGCCGTGGCTCGATCGAACAATACATATTTGCCGACGAGGCCCAGCGCGCGTTCTTCCCGTTTCCGTTTCTGAGCGTGAACAGTGTGGCCCCGACCATTCTCGAGTACGGGACGGACGAGCAGAAGCAGGAGTTCCTGCCGCGGATCGCCGCCGGCAAGTGCCTGTTCGCGATCGGCTACTCCGAGGCCGACGCCGGCACCGATCTGGCCTCCCTGAAGACGCGGGCCGTTCGCGACGGCGACGACTGGGTCATAAACGGCCAGAAGCTATGGACCAGTCTGGCCAACTTCGCCGACTACATCTGGCTCGCGGTCCGCACCGACGCGGATGCCCCCAAACACCAGGGTATCTCCATCTTCATGGTGGATACCAAGAGCCCCGGCTTCAGCATTACGCCGATCAACACGATCGGCAGCCTGCGCACCAACGCGACCTACTATGACGACGTGCGCGTGCCCAATTCGCACCTGATAGCGGGCGAGGGGATGGGCTGGTCGTTGATCGTCAACCAGCTAAACCACGAGCGTGTCTCCCTGATGACTGTGGGTCCGATCGAGCGCCTCTTCCTCGAGGCCGTAGAGTGGGCCCGCGAAAAGACGCTCGCCGACGGCCGCAGGGTGATCGACATCCCCTGGGTGCAACTGAGCCTCGGACGCATGGAAGCCAAGATCGGAGTCC
>PIVZ01000951.1 GCA_003354045.1 bacterium | reverse complement strand
TCAACAAGGCGGCGATGATCTTCTCGTCGTCCTGCATTGCGGCGATGTGCATCGGCGTCCGGCATCTCGAATCTGCCGCTCCGACCTCCGCGCCCCGAGCCAACAGAAGATCCACGACCGCTTCGTTTCGGCCGAGCGCATAGTAGAACATCCCGAGGTTGTTCAGCGACGTGATGGTGGCCGGATGCTCGCCGCCCAATGAGCGTTTTCGCGTGTCGAGCACCTGTTCGTACAGCGGCTCCGCCTTGGAATACTGCCCGAGGTTCTCATACAGCACGGCCAGGTTATTCATGGCGGTAAGCGTACGGAGGTGCTCATCACCGAGTATCCGGCGATACATTGTGGCCACCTCCTGGTATAGCGGCTCGGCCTGCCCATAGAGCCCCTGTTCCGCATAGAGGGTAGCGAGGTTGTTGGCGGCGTTGATCGTGTTGGGGTGTTCCTCTCCGATGAAGCGTTTCGCCAGGTCGAGCACTTCGATGCAAAGTGGTTCGGCGCGCTCGAACTGGCCGCGTGCCAGGTGCAGCCCCGCGAGGTTGTGCATGGAGTAGATCGTGAAGGGGTGTTCGCGGCCGAGCAGGCGCGTGCGCGTTTCCAGTGAATCGGCGTACAGCGCCAGTGCCTCGGTCGTGTTCCCCTCTTCCTCGAGCACGCGCCCGAGGTTGTTGAGCACTTCGGCTATGTCGAGTTCGCCATCCGGCGCGAGCTTCCGGCGCATGGCGAGAGCCCGTCGCATGAGTCGTTCCGCCTCGTCGAGGCGGCCCGTTTCGTGCAGCATGACGCCGAGAGCATTGAGGCTGAACGCGACCGTCAGGTGGTTTTCCCCGAAGACCTCGCGTCTGAGCTGCAGGCACATTCTAAGATGATGCTCCGCCTTGGCGAATTCGCCCAAGCTGGTGTAGGTGGCTCCGATGGTGTGGTGAACGGAAGCGCGCACCTCCGGCTCGTCGGCGAGTTCCTCCTGCACGCGTTCGGCGGTCTTGTCGAGCACTTCTCTAACGGTGATGTCCTTGTTTTCGCGGTACGGGTCCGCGGCTCCCAGCATGTCCTGGAGGAAGTCCTTGGTTCGCCCGGCCTTGCGGGCTTCGATGCGTGCGTTCTCGGTTTCGGTCTTGGCGCGGTCGGCCTCCTCCCGTGCCGTTTCCAGTGCGGCGGCTGTCCTTACGTAGCCGACAGTGATTCCGATCGCACCGGCCGTGAGCGAAAGGGCCATGAAGAGGGTCGCCATGACCACGACCTTGTTTCTTCGCACGAACTTGCCGGCGCGGTATCCGAGCGTGTCTCGCTGGGCCAT